>JAPKHB010000354.1 GCA_026647295.1 Planctomycetota bacterium
CTCTCCAATGCCCCGTAACCACGCGACATTCGAGAGGTTGCCCTGCTCCATTCTTGCCGCTGCAACCGTGACCTTTGTGCCGAACGCGAGAACGCTCAATCGGGCAGATGAGCGGACATGCCTTGCTGTTGAATCGGCGGACAGGGCACCGATCCATATGAACAGAAAACGCAACAGTCGCCCGGCTTGGGTCGTAGCAGCGCCTTGCACGCGTCGCATTCGTAGAAAAACTGGCAAGCGTCCGTGGGCATGACCTCCTGCCTGGCGTGGCCACAGTGCGGACAGATCAGAACGGATTCGAGAATGACAGCGCTCATGGATGCCCCATGTTGGCGTACATGTTGGAAATGAAGCCGACCTGCCCGCAGGCCTTCTCCAGCAAGGCCCGCGCGCGGGCATCAGCGGTTCCGGGTGTCTGCAGCGGCAGGGTGATCCTGTAATCGGCAAGCATTGCGCTCTCCTTGGGTGGAAAACGGAGCCTCGGCTCCGGGTCGAATCACTCGGTGAGGTCTCGAGTTTCGCCCCAATCCAGGCTGCGGTAGTCGAACCCGCCGGCCAGACCGGGCTTCACGATCTCGAAATACGGCGACACATCGAAATCGCGCGGGGTGAACAGGCTGTGGTGGCGAACATGCAGGATCTCGGTCATGCAACCCGGACACAGGTGGCCGGCAGCGGCGTCTCCTCGTCGGCCTGCCGTACGCCGAAGGCCGCCGCGAGCTGAAGGCCGCGGTCCGATAGGACGGGGTAGGAAAGGCCCAGTTTCGCGACCAGCGCGTCGCGGTCCTCCGGTGCGTCGCCGCTTGCGGCCACCACCTCTGCGCCCGCGGCGCGAAGGTCGGCCAGGCGATCTTGCAGCTCCCCGAGCTGCTTCCGGCACCAGGGTCACCAATGGCCGCGGTAGAAGACGATGACCGCGGCCCGGCCGGCCACCGTGCCTTCGACCGTAGGCGCCATGAGCCCCACCGCGAGGGGTTCGTCGCGCGGCGGGAGCTTGTGCCCCTTGACCCGCGCGTTCATCTCCGCCGTGATGACCTCGCGGTGCGGCGCCGGGGTGGCCGGCCCGTCCCCGCGCTCGGCCACCGCGCCGGGCGCCCCCGGCTCCGCCGCGGGGTCGGGCCCCGCCGGCGGATCCCCGCAACCCGTAAGCCCCGCCAAGGCAAGCGCAACCAGGCACAGGACGGGCGCCACGCGGCGGCCGCCGCGGCGTTGGCGCCGGAAGGAGTTGGCGTCGCACATGGGGCCCGATCCTAGCGCCCCCGCGACCGTCGGCGACGCCGCTGCCGCGCGCCCGGGCCTCCCCCGGCCGCAACTCCCCCCGCGGCCTTCGGCCTACCCCAGACCCCGTAGGACCGGCTCCACCGCCAGCCAGGTGAGCGCGAAGAGCACGAGGATCCCCAGCAGGTTGAGCCAAAGGCCGGCCCGGATCATGTGCGGCATGCGCACGAGCCCGGTCCCGAACACGATCGCGTTGGGTGGGGTCCCGACGGGCATCATGAACGCCAGGCTCGCCGCCAGCGTGGCGGGCACGAGCAGCAGGCCGAAGGGCACCCCTACCACCGGGGCGAGCGCGGCCAGGATCGGCAGCATCGTCGCGACCTGCGCCGTGTTCGAGGTGAGTTCGGACATGAACACCATCAGCGCGATCACGCCCAGCACCACCGCCCAGCCCGGCCATCCGGCCAGCCCCGCCGCCAGGCTCCCGAAGTAGGGGCCGATCCCGTTCACCTCCGTTGCGGCGGCGAGCGCGAGCCCCCCGCCGAACAGGACCAGGACGCCCCAGGGCAACCCCTTGGCCGTCGCCCAGTCCATGGCCATCTGGCCCCGCGCGCGGTCGACGGGGATCAGGAACAGGGCCAGCGCCGCCCCGACGGCGATCCCCGCGTCGGAGATCCCCGCCAGCGGCCGCCGGCCGGCGATCTCGACCCCGGCCAGGAGCGGCGCGGTCATCCAGAGAAGCGCCGCGGCGAAGAACACGACGAGCGTCGCGCGCTCGCCGCGCCCCAGCGGCCCCAGGCGCGCCCACTCCGCCCGCACGAACTCCCGCCCCCCGGCCATCTCCCCCATCCGCGTCGGAAAGAGGAAGCGGGTGTTGAGCAGCCAGGCCAGCGGCAGCAGCGCCACCACGACGGGCACGCCGAACACCATCCACTCGGCGAAGCCGATCCGGATCCCCTCGCGCTCCTCGAGGAAGCGGGCCAGCAGCCCGTTGGGCGGCGACCCGATGATCGTCCCCACGCCCCCGATCGAGGCCCCGTACGCCACGCCCAGCAGGGCCGAGAGCGCGAAGTTCCGGAGATCGCGGTCGCCCTCGGGGATCCCTCCGTGTTCGGCGAGGCCCCGGCCCGTGCGCTTGCGCAGCGCCACGTCGACCAACGAGAGCACGATCGGAACCATCATCGCCGCCGTGGCGGTGTTGGACACCCACATGCTCATGGCCGCCGTGGCGCCCATGGTGCCGGCGACGATCGCCCCCGGTCGCGTGCCCACCACCCGCAGCGTCGCCAGCGCGATGCGCCGGTCCAGCCCCCAGCGCGAAAGCGCCCGCGCCAGGATGAAGCCCCCGAGGAAGAGGAAGACGACGTCCGAACCGTAACTCGCCGTCGTGCGCTTGAGCGGAAGCACCCCGACCAGCGGAAACACCACGATGGGCAGCAGCGAGGTCACCTCGATCTCGACCGCCTCGGTCATCCACCACACGGCCATCCAGGCCATCATGGCCAGCGTGGCCCGCGCGGCGTCGGTGAGCGCCACGACCGCGCCGCCCGCGTCGCGGTACTCCCGCGGCAGCAGCGCATGGACGAGCAGCGCCAGGGCCGGTCCGCCGACCAGCCCCACGCGCCGCACCCAGCGCTGCAGCCCCGCAACGGGCGCCGTCTCCGAGGCCTCGCTCGCATCCATCCGGGGATGCTACCACCCCCGCTCCCGGGGCCGCGGGGCCCCGGCGGCCCGCCTACCCGACGCGCCAGGACGCGTCAGGGGGCATCCACGTCGTAGGAGAAGTCGACCGAGACGACGGCGGTGAAGAAGAAGCCGGCTCCGTCGACATCGACCCGGGCCGCGGCTCCCGAGGCGCCCACGGTGCACGACACGGTTGCCACCGGGGTTCCGAACTCGTCCAACTGCGCCGAGCAGACGCCGACGACGTCGGTGCTGCTCGCGAACGGCGTCGCGCGGTACGGAAGGCCCTCGATGAACGCATCGAGGAAGAAGTCGAAGACGAACTCCATCGTGAAGCTGCCGGTGACCCGCACGCGGTTCCCCGTCCGCAGGTAGGCGAAGGGCCCGGTGCTGGTGATGAACCCGGGGAAGCCGAACAGGATCGGCTGGAAGGTTCCGCTCTCGGCGATCTCGTTGGCGTGGAACCCGTCGAGGGTGTCCGCGTCCCCCGCCGCGTGGGCGAAGGCGACCTGCCCGTCCGGGGCCAGGAGACCCTCGAGTTGGGTCTGCGTCCCATCGGCCTGGGCCTGGAGCGCGGCCAGTTGCGCGAGCGCCGCGGCGAGTTGCCCCTCCACGGTGTCCAGGCGCGAGTCGAACGAAAAGCCTCCCCCGCCGCACGAGGCGATGACGCCGAAGGAGAAGAGGCAACCGAGCATGGTGGCGACGACGGTACGGTGCATGACGATCCTTCCTGGCCGCCCGGACCTTGGGCGACCCCAACCTGCCCGGGGGGCGCGCCCCACCCAGGCCCCTCAAACGTACGACGTTCGCCCCCCACCTTCACGCCTTCGCCCGCGCCCCCC
>JAPKHB010000355.1 GCA_026647295.1 Planctomycetota bacterium
TGGAAATTGCTAGTTTTGATGAAAGGAATCCCTTCAAAAAGATACTTGTCGCTCCCGATTTCATCGCCTTTGTCAACAATAAGTTGTTTCAAGGTTTTTGCGTTCTTGCCGTTTGAAAGTAGATTCGCTGACACGCCTTCATTTTCAACTTCGCCGGCTGGATCGCGGTGAAGTGAGCGGTCGCACCATCGACGACCTCGACGCCGAGCAGGTCGAGAAACTGCTCTCCGCCGATCTGGCCAACATCGTCAGGAAGCTCCAGGCGGGCAAGACCCTCACCGCGCGGGAGAGGTCCCTCCTCGAGGAACGGCGAAAGAGCAAGACCGCCGAGGCCCCGAGGTGGGTGAAGGGATTCCGCGGGCTGGCCGAGGCGCTGCCGTATTCCCGGGAGGCATTCCGGCTGTGGGCCAAGATGCCCGGTGCGCCAAAGGCCCGGCCCGACAACTGCCAGGACGCGGCGGCCTGGGCGCGGTTCATCGAGGAGCGGGGCCTTGGCACCAGCAACAGGGCGAAGGAGCAACTTCCCCGCCGCGAGGCGGAGATCGTGCGGCGCTACGAGATCGGGAACGAGCGCGCCGAGTTCGAGCTTGCGGTGCGCCGCCGCGAGTACGTCACCCGCGCCGAGGTGGTGGAGAAGGTGTCCTTCGCGTGGGCGGAGGCCGCCCGCATCCTGCGCTCGCATCTGGTCGATGAGGCCAAGACCGAGGAGGAGCGCGCCCGCAACGAACTGGCGATCCGGCTCGCCTTCCAGGAGCTCCATGAGATCGCGCACGGCTACCGCTAGGCGGCGCGGGCCCGACCCGCTGCTCCACGCCATCTTCGACTGCGTGCCGGTCGTGGACGACCGCCCCATCTGGGAGTGGGCCGCCGAGCACATCACCGTCGGCGAGGAGATGTCCCACCCCGGAGCCTTCGACATCGGCCTCCACCCCTACGCCAAGGAGCCCCTCGAGGTGCTGCGCAACCGGACCGGGATCGAGGTCACCATCCAGGCCAGCGTGCAGAGCGTCAAGAGCCTCATCGCACAGGTGGCGCTGGCCTGGATGATCAAGCACCGCCCCGGACCGGCGCAGTGGAACGCCCAGACCGACGACAAGGCCAAGGACTTCGCGGAGTTCCGCCTCATGCCGATGCTGGAGCGGTGCGAGCCCCTGCGCTGCTACTTCCCGGTCAACCGCCACAAGAAGCGGACCACCACGATCCTGTTCAACCACATGTTCCTGATCGTCCAGGGCGCCGCCACGCCCTCCAACCTCCAGAGCCTCTCGGTCGCCATCCAGGTCAACGACGAGGTGTGGCTCTACCCGCAGGGGCATCTGGAGCAGTTGCGGAAACGCACGACGTCGTTCCGGTCCTCGCGGATCATCCTCAACCTCTCCACCGGTGCCGAGGAGGGCGACGAGGCCGACTTGGCGTGGTGCGACAGCGACCAGCGCGAGCTTGAGGTGCGCTGCCCCTGCTGCCGGGGCTGGTTTGATTTCAAATGGGACAAGGACCCCAACCGCCCCGGCGGGATGGTGTGGGACGATAACGACCGGACCCGCAACGCGGATGGCTCCTGGCGTTGGCGCGAGTTGCGCAAGACCGTCGCCTACGAGTGTCAGCATTGCGGCGAGCGGATGCCCTATTCGAAGGAACTGCAGAAGGACCTGCTGCGCGAATGGCGCTTCGAGCCCCGCAACCCCGACGCCCCCGAGGACCGGCCCGGCTTCCGCTGGAACGCGATGGCCCACATGGACTGGCGCGATCTGGTGGAGGAGTGGCACAAGGCTGTGGCGGCGTACCGGCGCGGGGATTCGTCGCTGATCAAGGAATTCCGCATGAAGCGCCTCGCCCAGACCTACGAGGACCGGGGCGAGGACTACCGCGTCGAGATCCGCAAGACCGGCTACCGGATGAACGCCGAGGGCGGGCCGCCCGCATGGGGGAAGGAGGCCGCCATCGGCCGCAAGGGCTGGCCGGAGATGCCGCAGGAGCCATTGCCCGAGGTCGCCACCGAGGAGCAGCGCAAGGAATGGGAGAAGGCCAAGCCCCTCGGGCCTTGCCGCGCCGCCTTCATCGACGTGCAGCAGGTCTGCTTCTACGTGATCGTGCGGTCCTTCGCCATGGACGGAAGCTCGCGGGCGATCTGGATGGAGCGAGCCCACACGCTGGAGGACTGTGACCTCATCGTCGGGCGCTTCGGCATCCTGCCATCGCTCGTGTTCATCGACGCCGGCGACCAGCGCGGTTACGACGTGTTCCGCTGGTGCGCGGAGAGGGGATGGACCGCGCTCATCGGCGACGGCCGAAACACCTGGGCGCACAAGCAGAGGAACAGGGGCCGCAAGCGGGTCCATGTGGATCCTATCTTCCGCCCGTGGTCGCCGGTGCGGAAGGTTTCGATGGGCCGGGGCCGGGTCGCCCGCCAATTCTACTGGTCCAACCTCGCGATGAAAGACGCCCTCGACCGGCTCCGCCGCAACCAGGACCCCTCACAGGGAGCGACGTGGGAGATCCCCGACGACGCGCCCGAGGAGTACTTCGAGCACATGGAATCCGAGCGCCGGGAGAAGCACGCGGGCCAGTGGCGCTGGGTCCAGATCGGCAAGCGCCCCAACCACTACTGGGACTGCGAGGCGATGGCGGTCGCCGCAGGGCACATGCTCAGGCTCTTGGGGAGGGAGGCGGTCGAGGGGGGCGGGGGATCGGGCGATGGGCCGGGGTGAACGCCCGTCAGTTGGCCCCGTCGGCCTCGTGCAGCTTGCGCCAGGCGGCCTCGATGATCTTCATGGAGCAATCGTCGGCGTCCGCGCAACCGCTGGACTGGAGGAGGGCCGCGTTGCCTCCCCAGAGCCCGAAGGTGTTGCGGATCGTTGCCCCCAGCCCGAGATGGAACGTTATCAGGTCCTCCTCGGACGTCTGGTGGATCTCGTGCCTGGCCTTGGCGTCGAGGGACGCGACGAGCCTCTCGGCCGCCTCCTCGACGGTCGCGGGCCAGTCTGGATTCTCCGGAAGCATGCCTGGGCGGGGTCGATCGTGGCGGGCGCGGTGCGCGCGGGTCAAGGCATTCTGCCCGGATGACGGTGCGCCCCGGATTGACACCCCCCACCGGGTGTCATGGCGCAGGGTCTCTTCACCACCGGTTTCTCCGTCGCGGAGGTGCAGGCAATCCAGGCCAAGGCCAAGGAATTGGTCCTGGAGCAGAAGACCATCATGCAGTGGGGGGAGGGGGGCACCTCGACGCAGAAACAGTTTTCCATGCCGCCCGAGAAAGTGCTGGAGGAGTGCCGGTATGCCCTGCGGCGGCTCGACCCGGAGACCTACGGTCGGAACATCACCCGCACGCGGGTTTCCTTCGAGGAGGCATGAACGCGGCGGCTTTCCAGAAGGCCTGGAGGGGCGGGGTCGCGCGTTCCGCGCTGTGGGATGCCGGGGATTGGAGCAGGTGGCGCGACCGGTCCTCGTGGCGGATCGAGACCAAGGACACCTGGCGGCACATCGACTCGTACACGTTCGCCAGGATCGTGTCGGACTCGCAGCGGCTCTTCGCCAACCTCGGGATCGTCAAGGGTGCCGCGCTGGAGAAGGCCGACTACGCCTTCGGGACCGCCTGGCAGCCGCGCTTCCTGGGGGCGAACCGCAAGTGGGGCGAGCGGGCGGGCGCGATGCTCGCCGACTGGCACCGCTCCTGCAACGTGCTGGGCTACCCGTTCGGCTGGAACAAGGGGCTGTCCCTGGCGTC
>JAPKHB010000356.1 GCA_026647295.1 Planctomycetota bacterium
CTCCTCTGGCTCTCGGACCCGCGCGGGGCCCACGGCTGGGCCGGGCTCGCGGGCTGGGCGCTGGTGGCGACGCTGCCCTTCGCGCTGGCGCTCGCCCGCCACCGCCCCCGCCGGAGGGCGCCCGCGTGACGCCCCTGCTCGAGCCCACGCCGGTCGGGGTCACCCGCGCCGACCTGCCGTTCGAACCGCCGCTGCGCCGGGGGGGCTTTGCCTTCGCCCGCACGCACCTCTCGGGTCTCTCGCTCCACTTCTGGGCGCTGCTGGCCTACCTGTTCCTCGCCACGAGCATGCTCGACGAGTACCTCGAACTCGACGAGTACCGGCCGCGCTTCCTGCTCGGCGTCTTCGCCCTCCTCGTCGCGGTCGTGCGCGGCATCCAGGACTCGGTCGACCGGGGCGCGCCGCTCGGGATCCGCCACGCGACCACGGGCTGGCTGCTCGCCTTCTGCGCGGCCTCGGTCCTGTCCACGATCTGGGCCTACGACTTCACGCTCGCCAAGGACGCGCTGATCGTTCACGGCACGTCGCTGATGGCGTACTTCCTCATCCTGGGGATCGTGCGCACGCGCCGCGAGTTGGTGCTCGTGCTGATCACCTTCTGCGCCGGCTCGGGCGCCTTCCTGCTGCTCTCGTTCTGGGAGTGGGGCCACGGCAAGGTCGACTACGCGCAGGGCGTCGTACGGATGATGGGCGCGGGGCGCACCTACGAGGACCCCAACTCGTTCGCCGCCACGGTGGCGTTCGCCCTGCCGCTGGTGGGCTGGGTCGGCGTGAGCGCCCGGTCCTGGCTCCTGCGCGCGGGCGCGCTGGCGTACTTCGGGCTCGCGTTCGTGGCCGTGTTCTACACGTCGAGCCGGTCGGCGCTCGTGCTCGCGGCGCTGTGCGCGCTGTTCGTGGTGGCGATCCTGCGCTCCTGGACGGCGCGCGGCGTGGCCGCGGTCGTGCTGCTCACGCTCGGGGTCGCCCTGGTGGCGAGCTTGAGCGACGCCCAGGTGGAGCGCATCCAGAGCATCCTGTCCGCGCGCACCTACGAGAAGGAGGAGAGCACCCGGGGACGGATCGTGGGCTACGCCGTCGGGTGGCGGATCTTCACCGAGCACCCGCTGCTGGGCGTGGGGCCGGGCAACTGGAGCGCCTACCGCCAGAACAAGGTGGACGGCGACCCCCTGCTGCCCCACAACCTGCCCGGCCAGATCCTGGCCACGCGCGGGGGCCTGGGGACCCTTGCCTTCCTGGGCTTCCTGGCCGCGGCCGTCGTCTTCGCCGGCCGCGCGCTGGCCCGCCGGCGCGGGCCCGGCACGGCGTGGGACCACGCGCTGCGAACGCTGCTGTGGGCCGGGCTCTTCAGCCTGGCGCTGCTGGTCGTATCGGGCCTGGCCGCGCACAATCTGGAGCGCCCGAACTGGGTCCTCGTCCCCGCGCTCCTGGTCGCCGCCGTCACCTGCCGGCGGGAACCCTGGCCCGAGCCCGAGGAGCCACCCCCCGCCGGCGCGCCGCCGCCCCCGGCCCCCGGAGCCCGCGCGTGATCCCCGCCGAGGTGCCCAACGCCCTCACCGTCGACGTCGAGGACTGGTACCAGGTCTCGGCGTTTGACGAGGTGCTGCCGCGCGCGCGCTGGGACGCGATGGAGTCGCGCGTCGAGCGCAGCACCGCACGCGTGCTGGAGGTGCTGGACCGCCACGGCGTCAAGGGCACCTTCTTCGTGCTGGGTTGCGTCGCCCGCCGGCATCCCGCGCTCGTGGCGGAGATCGCCGCCGCCGGCCACGAGGTGGCCAGCCACGGCGACTCCCATCGCCGGGTGGGCACGCTGGACCCCGCGGCCTTCGCGGCGGAACTCGCCCGGGCCGAGGCCGCCCTCCTGGCCGCGGCCGGCGTGCGGCCCACCGCCTTTCGCGCGCCCTCCTTCTCGATCGTCCAGGCCTCGGCGTGGGCCTGGCGCGTCCTGCTCGAGCGCGGCTACCGGGTGAGCAGCAGCGTCTTCCCGGTGCGCCACGACCGCTACGCCTTCCCCGAGTTCCCGCGCCACCCCGTGCGCCTGGTCGACGAAGCGGGCCGCGCGCTGGTCGAGGTGCCGATGACCACGCTGCGCCTGCTCGGGCGCAACTGGCCCGTGGCCGGCGGAGGCTGGATGCGCGCCCTGCCCCCGGCCGTCATGCGGGCGGCCTTCCGGCGCGCCAACGCCGAGGGGCTGTTCGCGGTGCTCTACCTCCACCCCTGGGAACTCGACCCGGGCCAGCCGGTGCTGGCCGCCGCTCCCTGGCGGCGACGCTGGCGCCACCGGCTCAACCTGGGCCGGATGGCCGCCCGCCTGGACGCCCTGCTCGGCCGCTTCCCCTTCACCACCCTGGCCGGGGCCCTGGCCGCGCACGTGAAGGCGGCCGGGGGTGCGCTGCCCGAGATCCCGCTCGCCCGGCTATGCTCCGGGGGGCTGGGGGCGGCGCCCGCCCCGAACCCGCTCCCCGCGGGCGGCGCGGGCCGACCCTAGCCCCCTCGGGCCTCGCCCCGACCGTCCCCGGGTACGCTCACCCGGCATCCGCGATCCCGTGGGACCGCGGCCTCCCCCCCAGGGGACCCATGGCGCGCGCGCTAAGACCCCTTGACCTCCTCACCTGGGCGCTGTGGCTCGCGCTGGGCACGCTCGCCGCCTGCGGGGCCGGCGGCGCGCGCACCTCCGCCCCGGGCAATCCCCCGCCGCCACCCCCGCCCGGGCCGGCCACGGGCCTGGCGCTCGGCCTGTACGCGGACCTGCGCGTGGACCCCGGGCCGGCCGCCGGCGAGGTGTGGCTGCGCTTTCGGGCCCCCCCGGCCGGCCCCGGCCCCGTGACGGCCTACGAGGTGCGCGCCCAGGTGCGCCACCTCACCCCGGAGAACCTCCCCGCCGCCCCTGTCGTGCCCCAGGCCCACGCCCCCCAGGCCCCGGGCACGGCCGAGTCGCTGCGGCTCGCGGGCCTCGAGCCCGGCCAGACGCTGCAGTTCGCCGTGCGGGCGCTGTACGGGACGGAGGCCGGGCCCTACTCGTATCCCGTCGCCGGCCGGGTGCCGGGCGGCGCGCCCCCGGCGCTTCCGCCGGACGCGATCCCGCTCACCGGGCCGGCCACGCTGGACCGCGAGGGGGCGACCTACGTCCTGCGCGCCGACGTCACCTGCCCGGGCACGGCCTTCTTCATCGCCGCCCGCGACGTGACGCTGGACCTGGGCGGGCGCACGGTCACCTACGGCACGCAACCCGGTTCCACGCCGGGCGTGTACAGCGAGTACCTGTACGGGAGCGGGCGCACGCGGATCTTCAACGGGACCCTGCGCCAGGGGGCGGGCAACGGCAACGCGCCGGCCGTGGAACTGCGCGGCGGCCACGACGTCGAGATCGCCTACCTGGACGTCACGGTGCAGGGGCCGGACAGCGACGGCCTGCGCATCTGGGACCAGCCCAGCGGCGACCTCTCGATCCACCACAACACGGTGCGCTGCAACACCCAGCAGGTGAGCGACCGCCACTTCCCCGGCGTGGCCGCGATCTGGCTCGGCGGCGTGACCGGCGCGTGCCACCTCCACCACAACCGGATCCTGGCCGCCCCGCAGTGGGGCATCAAGGTCGAGGGCAGCCAGTCGCGCGGCCCGTTCGACGTGCACCACAACGTCGTCACCGGCACGCGCAGCCGCGTGGCCAACGCCTACATGCTCGGGATCCAC
>JAPKHB010000357.1 GCA_026647295.1 Planctomycetota bacterium
GGCTGGCCCTCGATCCCGTCCAGGCGATAGATTTCGAGGTTATCGTCGCGGAAGGTATGGAAGACAAGACACTGGATACAAATGTCCGGCTCAGCCGGGGCGACCGACGCCGGCCCCGGCGGCCTGCCGGTGGGCAGCACCTCCCGACTCCTCGCCTTCCTCTCGGGAGGCCTGGACTCGCCGGTGGCGGCCTGGGCGATGGTGCGGCGCGGGGCGCGCCTCACCGCCGTACACTTCCACAACCGCACGCTCCAGGGCTCCGCGGTGCGCGAGAAGGTCGAGGACCTGTGCCGCATCCTGGCGTGGGCCGCCGGCGAGGTGCGCCTGCTCGTGGTTCCGTTCGAGGCCTGCCAGCGGGCGATCGTCGCCGCGGTCCCGGAGGCCTGGCGCATGCTGGTGTACCGCCGCGCGATGTTCCGCATCGCGGCGCGCCTCGCGCGCGCCCAGCGGGCCCTGGGCTACGTGACGGGCGACAGCCTCGGCCAGGTGGCGAGCCAGACGGCGGAGAACCTCCAGACCATCTGGGCGGCGGCCGACCGCCCGGTGTACGCGCCGCTGATCGGCAGCGACAAGCGCGAGATCACGGCCCGCGCGCGCCAGATCGGGACCTACGAGGTCTCGATCCGGCCCCACGAGGACTGCTGCTCCTTCCTCGTCGCGCGCCACCCCGCGCTGCGCTCGACGCCCGCGCAGCTGGAGGCGCTGGAGGCGCCGCTGGACTGGCCGGCGCTCGTGGAGGAGGCCGCCGGCGGAGCCGAGGCGCAGGCCCTGGTTCCGGACGGCCCGCCGCCCGGCACGCCGCGCTGACCGCGTCGGGCGCCGTCCCCCGCGTCAGCGCGGCGGGTCGCAGGGCGCGGGCGGCGGGTTCCACACCGTCACGGTGTCCGGGGACTCCTGGCCGAGGAGGGCCTTGAGTTCGCCCGCGACCAGGTGTTCGCGCTGGAGGAGCCGGCGGACCTCCTCGATCTCGCGGCACATGGCCTCGGGGAGCGGCACCTCGTCCGAGGCGAGGCGCGCCAGCAGGTCGTCGCGTTCGTCGGGGTCGGCCAGCAGGTCGAAGACCTGTTCGCGCACGGCCCGCGCGGCCCGGTCGAGGACGCCGACGTATTTCCAGCGCTCCGTGCGCACCGAGTGCATGTGCCAGTCCACACCGCTTCCCGTCATGCCGCCGCTCACCACGACCTCGGCCCGCACCGGGTGGCCTCCCGACGCGCGCCCCTGGATGAGGGGCAGGAGCGAGCGACCGCGCCGGCCGGGCAGTTCGGTCAGGCCGGCCCAGTCGAAGAAGGTGGGGAACACGTCGATCAGGCCGACCGAGGCCGGGTGCTCGAGCGGGCGGTCAAAGGGCGGGGGCCCCCGGAACACCAGGGGCACGCGCAGCAACTCGTCGTAGAGGTGGTGGCCGTGGCCCACGGTGCCGTGCTCCGCGAAGGCCTCGCCGTGGTCCGAGGCGATCACCACGAGCGTGTCCTCGAGGAGGCCCTGGGCCTCGAGCCAGCCCAGCGCCGACCGCAGGCCGTCGTCCACCCAGCGCGCGCCGTCGCGATACGCGTGGTGCAGCGTGACCGCCAGCCCCGCGTGGGCCCCGTCGCGAAAGCCCGCCCACATGGAGCGGGCCACGTCCTGCATGAAGGCCGTCCCCTCGGCGGCGAGCCGCCGCTCGCGGGCCGGTCCGTCCGCGAGGAACTCGGCCAGGCGCTGCAGCGCCTCCGGCAGGTGGGTGAGGTCCGGCAGCGGGCGTAGCCCGGAGGGGGCCCCGAGGTCCACGCCCGCGCGCCGGGCCCGCTCGGCCCGGCTTGCGGGGCCGTAGGGATCGTGGGCCTCGAAGGTGTGCAGGAAGAGCAGGAAGGGCTGCTGCGGATCCCGGGTGGCGAGCCAGGGCGCCAACGCGTCGGGCGTTCCGCGCAGCCAGTAGCCCTCCTCCGGTTCGATCACGCGCCCGGGGCGGCCGGCGCTGCCCGAGGTCCCGGCCCGGAACCCCTGCAGCACGCTGGAGGAGGCGCCGCGGAACCACGGGGCGTCGGTGAAGGCCGCGGTCTCGTAGCCGTAGGCGTGCCGCAGCACCTCGGCGTAGGTCGTGATCGACTCCGCCAGGCGCGGCGTGAGGACTTCGTTGAGGCAGCCGTGTTCGCTGGGCAGGAGGCCGGTCAACAGGGAGGTCACGGACGGCACCGTCCAGGGCGCGGGCGCGCTCGCCTGCGGGAAGACGACCCCCTGCTCGCCGTAGGCCGCCAGCCACGGCATGACGCCGTCGCCGGGGCCCATCCCCGCGGCGTCCGCCCGCAGCGTGTCGATGACGATCACCAGCAGGTTGGGCTTCCGCGCCGGGCGGGCGATCGGGCGAAGCGGGGTGCCGTCGCCGGCGTAGGGCCCGGCCTCGGTGCGCGGGGGCGGGGCGGGCGGCCGGGCCTCGCCGCAGGCGCCGAGGAGGAACGCGGCCAGGAGGGCCGCGACGGACCGAGGGGCTGCGCAGGACGTCCCGCGGGGTCGGGGTGCACGGACCAGCATGCCCCGATTGGACCCCGACGGACCGGGAGGCAAAGGCCGATCGCCTCCCGCGTGCGCCGCGCGCGCCTCGCGCGCGGCGCACGCGGGGGCGCGCCCCCGTGAGCGGGTTTCCACCGGCGGCGGCGCACGGCCCCCTCCCGGGCGCGGGTCCGGCGCGGCCCTGGCTACCGCGTTAGCGGGGCGTGAACTCGTCACAGGGCGTCGGCGCGGGCTCCCACAACGTGACGGAGTCGCGGGCGCGCGCGCCGGCCAGGACGCTGACCTCGCCGAGCGCCGAGCGCTCCGCGTGGATCAGCCGCCGCGCCGTGTCCACCGCGGCGCAGAAGGACTCGCCGAGCGGCAGGAGGTCGAGCGCAGCGCGCGCGAGCAGGTCGGCCCGCTCCTCCGGGTCCGCGCGCAGGTCGTAGAGCGCTTCGGTCACCGCGTGGCTGGTGCGGTCCAGGGTGACGACGTACTTCCACGCCTCGGTGCGGACCGCGACCTGATAGCGGTCCACGCCGGGCGAGGCCATCCCCCCCCGCACGACGGCCTCGGAGTGCACCGGGTGTCCCTCGCGCGTGCGCCCCTCGATCAGCGGGAGGAGCGAGCGTCCGTGGCGCTGGGGGATGTCCGTGAGCCCCGCCCAGTCGAAGAAGGTGGGCAGCACGTCGATCAAGCCGACCGACACCTCATGGGTCTCCGGGCGGGCGAAGGGGCCGGGGCCCGAGAACCAGAGCGGGACCCGCACCAGTTCGTCGTGGAGGTGGTGGCCGTGCCCGACCGTGCCGTGCTCGGCGAAGGCCTCCCCGTGGTCCGCGGTCACGACGAGCAGCGTGTTCTCGAGCAGGCCCTGCTCCTTCAGCCACGCCAGCGCCCCGGTCAGGCCACTGTCCACCCAGCGGGCGCCGGCGCGGTACTCCTCGTGCAGCCGGCGGGCCACCTCGGCGTTGGCCCCGTCGCGGAACTCCGACCACATCGCGTCCGACACGTCGCGGAGGAAGGAGTCCCCCGCCGTGCGCATGAGCGCGCCGCGCGCCACCCCGTCGGTGAGGAAGGCCACGAGGCGGTCCACGGGCGTGCGCAGGGCCCGGGCGTCGTAGGCCGCCACCTGCCGGTCGTGGCGGGCCCAGACCTCGGCGTCCCCTGCCTGCCGGTGCATGTGGTTGCGCTCGCCGTAGGGATCGTGGGCGTCGAAGGTGT
>JAPKHB010000358.1 GCA_026647295.1 Planctomycetota bacterium
AAGCGCGACGAGGGCGTCGAGCAGGGCCGCGAGCGTCACGTCGCGCGCGGAGAGGGTGACCCGCAGGTCGTGGGAGCGCAGCACGTGCAGTTGCGAGGAGACCCGCACGCGCAGCCCCGTGACGCTGCCCAGGGTGCGGGCGACGGTGTCGAGGTCCGCGTCGGTCCACTCGACGGCGGCGATGCGCTGGGCGAGCGGATCGGCGGGCAAGGACGTGGTGGGGGCCGCCGCCCGGCGCGCCATCGGCCGCGCGCGCGCCGGCGGCGCGGTCGCGCCGCACGGAGCACGACAGCAGGCGGGGCACAGCGTGCCGAGCAGGGCCGCGACGACGAGCAGGGAGCACAGGCGCATGGGTACCTCCAGGGGGCCCACGCTCCTCCCGCGGCGTAATCCCGGGGTCACGTGCACGTCGCGGGAGCGTCGGGCGGCGGGGCCGGCGTGCGGGCGGGCCCCTTCAGGCGTAGAGCCCCCCTCCGGCCGCCCCGGAGTCGGGCACCGCCGCGCCGAATCCGCCGACGTTGGAGCGCCCCCGGCCGAAGAGGGCGAGCGCGCGGTAGAACAGCGAGCCGAAGGCGCTGGGCCGGGGTGCGCGATAGGGCGCGGGCGGGGCGTCGCCCGCCGTGAGTTCCAGTACGATCCCCGCCTCCTGCCACCGCCGCAGCACGTGGGCGAGGTCCGTGGCCGGCGGGCTCGCCGGGAGCGTCCACACGGCCACGCTGCGGATGCCGCGCGCGAGCAGCAGCGTCGCCGACGGGAAGTCCTGGGGGAACGCGAGCCAGCGGTTGTCGTAGGTCCCCGGCGCGGGCCGCCGCCCCGGCGCGCGGCGCAGGGCGTCCAGGAGAAAGGCGGGGGGGGCGGCGGCGGGAAGCGCCAAGTCCGCCAGGAGCGGTGCGCCCGCGACCAGCGCCGCCAGCACGCCATCCATTTCGACGAGCGGACGGGGGCCCGGCGTGGCATTGAAGAGCGGGATGGGGCGGTAGCCGCGGTGTGCCAGCGCGATCCCGGCGCGCACCGCGCCGGGGCCGGGCAGGTCGACGACGAGCGCGTGGCCCGTCGCGGGCGGGGGCGCCCAGGTCGCGTCGAACGGGTCCGGCGCGGGTGGCACGGGCGGCGTCGCGCGCACGAGGAGCGGTGTCAGGCAGGCGAACGCGACCGGCTTCACCCAGGCCGACCACGCGCCCTCCGGCGGGGCGTAGGCCAGGTAGATGGGTTCGCCCACGTGGCTCATGGCGTGCCTTCCCCCCGCGGGACCAGTACCGCGGCGTCCTGCGCCGCGCCGTCGATGAGCGGGCGCGGCGCCACGCGACCGTAGGCGCCGACGGCGCGGCCGTCGACGGTGAACACGCCCACGCAGGCGTGCGCGGGCGCCTCGCACCCCGGCAGCGGGAGCGAGTCGAATCGGCGCTGCGCGACCCAGCGCCGCAAAGACCAGCGCGCGGCGCGCTCGATGCGCCGCTGCACCGCCGGCGGCGTCACCCCCCGGATCCCGACGCACTCGCCCACCCGGCCGAAGGCGGGCTTGAACACCCAGTCGGGGTCTGCGCGCCGCGGCACCTGCCGCGGCTCGCGCGCCTCGGGCACCAGGCGCTCCCAGGTGGGCCGCGGCGTGCGCAGGCGAGTCGCGGCCAGCGCGAAGCGCTTGGACTGGAGCAGGAGCGCCGAGGTGGGGTTGGACAGGGGCGTGCGGGCGCCGCGGAAGAAGTGCTCCCAGCCGCAGGCGCGCGGAGCCCCGGGGAGCCACTCCGCGGGGAAAAAGCGCAGGATGGCCCCCAGCGGGGTGCCGCGCGGCGCGGCGGCGAGGAAGCCGCGGCCGTCGCGCCAGCACAGGTTCGTCGGGCTGGCCAGGCGCGGGACCAGGCCCGCCGAGGAGAGTGCGTCGCCCAGGCAGCGCATGACCTGGTGGTCGTCCACGTAGGCCGTGGCGTGGACGAGCGCCACGGTGGAGCCGGGCTCGAGGCCGCGGACCAGCGCACGCGCGAGCGCCCCGGCGGGATCGCCGCAGGGTTCGTGGCCGGGGTGGTATTCCGCCATCAGGCGCGCGATCGGATAGGCCTCGGGAAACCCCCCCGGGACGTCGGTGTTCAACTCACTCACGCGCCAACCGGTGGGGGTGGGGTGGAAGTCCGCGCGCATCACGCGCGGGCCGGCGGCGGCCGGGCCCCGGCGGTGGGCCTCCCGCCAAAGGCGCCGCACGACGGGCGGGATGCCCATGCGGCGCTGCAGTTCGGGGCGGGTGAGCAACTCGGCTTCGGCGGCGAGGGCCTCGCGCGCAAGGCCTTCGGCGTCGGCGGCGAGCCCGGCCCACACGCCGGGCTCAAGGAGGAGGGGGTAGGCCGCCAGCGTCTCGTGGTCGCCGACCTGTGGGTCGAGTTTGCCCGCCTCGAAGATGGCCCGCCGGCGCAGCCGGGAAAAGTCCGCGGCAGGAAGGGGGGCCGGGGCGCGCAACATCGGAGTCAGGCCCATGCACCGAGGATCCCCAGCCAGGCCAGGGCGAGCCCGAGGTAGAGGAGGCTGGGAATGACGCCGGCGGGCCAAAGCGCCGGGGTGGGGCGATCGGGTCGGGGTCGCACGCGGCGGTGTACCAGGACCGCGACGACCACCAGCCACCCCGCCGGCCAGCCGTCGCGCACGAAGTCCAGGATCGCGAGGGTCGCGCCGGTCCAGTCGCCGGCGACCGCGCGCCCCAGCACCAGGCCCAGCGCCACGGCGAGCGCCCCCTGGCGCGCGCCGGTTGCGAGGTCCCGCTCGACCGTCACGGCCTCGGCCGGCCGCGCGAGGAGTTCCACGGTGAGCAGCAGCCCGAACAGCGTGCCGGTCGACAGCATCGCGCACCCCAGGACCACCCACCAGCCAGGCCCCTCGCCGAGGTTCGCGCCGGCGTAGGCCAGCGTGCCCCCCAGCCCGGCCCCGAACACGAAGACCTGCGCCGCGGGGTTCGCCCGCTCCACGGCGTCGTCCCGCGGGAAGCAGCCGACCCAGGGCAGGAGCCAGAGCACCAGGGCGAGCCACGCGCCTCCCAGCAACAGGTAGAACGCGAGGTAGACGGCGGACGCGCGCACGTCAGACGAGGCGCCGAGGAGCAGCACGAGGAGCAGGGTCGAGAGGGCGACGGGGGGCAGGGCCTTGAGCCACCACGCCCGCTGGCGGCGCCACGCAAGGTGGCCCGCGGAACGCAGCGCGCCGTACCACCCGTGGAGGTGCAGGGCCGTCGCTCCGGCGCCCAGGAGGAACAGCAGCACCTCTCCGGTCGACATCGGGGCGATGATAGCGGCTGCGCAGGTTCTCGCACCGGGCGCGGGACGTTCCCCGACGGGGGCGCGGCTGGCGGCCGCGGCTGGGCCGGCCCGGCTGGCGTGCTATTTGAGGGGCATCCTGTACCCCCCCGGAGGACGCGTCATGGAACTTGCTGCCGTCGGAAGCCGCACCGTGAGCACGGTGGACCTCGAGGCCTCGGTCCGGGAGGTGGCCTGCTGCATGGCCGAGGCCAACGTGGGCTGCGTCGTGGTCGTGCGCGACGGAACGCCTGTCGGGATGGTCACCGACCGCGACCTGGTGCTGCGGGTGGTCGCCCGGGGCCATGATGCGGAGCGCACGCGCGTGGCGGAGGTGCTCTCCGAACCGCTGCGCACCGTGGGCGCGCACGTGGCCCCGCACGAGGCCGCC
>JAPKHB010000359.1 GCA_026647295.1 Planctomycetota bacterium
AGGCCCTGGCGCGCATCGAGCAGTTGCCGCGCGGCCTGGCCGCCGCCCGCGGCGCCGCCGGTCTCCTGATGCCAGATGTCGAGCATGGTGCTGTCGCCGTGTGGCAGCGATCTCGGCCAGGGTCCAGGCCAGGAGGGCGCGCCGCAGGGTGCCCCGGCCCCAGCCGCCGCGGCGCCCGCCCGACGGCGGACCCATCTGCTTGAGCAACTTCTCGACGCCGCGCGCGGCCTTCTCGTCCTTCGCGAAGTAGGCGAGCCCGACGATGGGGCCGAACGAGGCCTCCTCGCTGTCGGCGCCCTTGGCCTCCTTGAGCAGCAGCGCGCGCACCTTGGCGTCGCCGGCGCCGCAGCGCCCGAGCGCCCGGTAGAGGTGGTTCTGGATCGCCACCACCTTCTCGGGCTTGAGCCGGGCCGTCAGGTCGCGCACCGAGTCCGGGGAGCCGATGTACTCGAGGCTGACGACCGCGTTGGCGCGCAGCAGGTCGTCCTTGTGCTTGAGGAACTCGGCGATCGGCCCGGCGGCGGCGAGCAGCCCGGGACGCCCGAGCGCGCGCACGACGTCGATCAGCACGTCCGGGCGCTTCTTGAGCCCGTCCTCGCCCAGCAGCGCGACCACCGGTCCGCTGCAGTCACCCTCCTGGTCGTTGCGCAGCAGCGCGGCCAGCGCCTCCTGGCGCTCGGCGGGCGTCCCGTCGCGCGCGAGCGCCACCAGCGTGCGGATCCACTCGGCGCGCTCCTCGGCGCCCGGCGGCGCCGGGGCCGGCGCGGCCTCCGGGGCGGGGGCCTCGGGGGCCGGCGGCGGGGCGCCGCGCGCCGCCTCGTGCGCCTCGAGCGCCTGGTCCATCAACGCCAGCAACTCCTTGACCGCCTCCTCGCCCTTGCCGTAGGGCCAGTACTCGCGGCGCACGGCCGGGGCCGCGCCGTCGGGGTGCCCGGGCAGCGCGAAGATGTGCTGCGGGGAGACGATCTCCCCGTCGATGCCAAAGCGGGCCCGCAGTTCGCCGTAGTCCTCGGAGTTGCCGTCGGGCGTGAGGAACACGCAGACGAAGAGGCGCGAGCGCGTCACCACCCGCGGGTCGAGGTACACCACCTCCCGCAGCCCCTTGGCCGCGGGCTCCTCCGCGTTGCGCCCGAGCACGAAGCGCGCGTTGATGCAGATCATCACCGGCCGGCCCAGCTCGCCGGCACGCTCGAAGGCCTGGCGCAGCGAGCCCACCCACTGGATCCTGTCGCCGGGCTGGGCCTCGGCCGGGGCCTTGGGGTCGGCCGGCTCGCCCTCCCGGCCAAGGGCCGCGCGGGGCCCGCCCAGCCCCAGGGCGCCCACCACGAGGAGTCCGAGCGCGAGCCAGGGGGTCGGCCGAGGCGACCTCCCCCGCAGGGAAGCCGGACGCGGGGGGGCGGGAGCGCGGGCGGGACGGGACATGGGGCCTCCGAAGGGGGGATGGCCCCTACGGTACGACGCCCCCGAAGGGGGCCGGGTTCGGGGTCGGGCTCCCCCAGGCAACTCGCCCGAGCGCCAGCGCGGGTCACGCGGCGGGGGTCAGGCCTCCTCCCGGAGGAGATCCCCCAGGATCCGGTGGACCGCCCCCGGGTCGGCGCGGCCCCCGGTCGCCTTCATCACCGCCCCGACGATGCGCCCCAGGGCCTTCGGGTTCCCCCCCCGCACCTCGGCCCAGGCGCGGGCCTCCTGGGCCACGGCCTCCCGGCACAGGCGGGCGAGCGCCGCGGGGTCGCCGATCTGTTCGAGCCCCCGGGCCTTGACCAGCGCCGCCGGGCTTCCGCCCTTGGCGAGGAGTTCGCGCAGGAGTTCCTTGGCCGTGCGCTCGTTGACCGTCCCCCGGGCGACCAGGTCGACCAGTTCGCCAAGGCCCCCGGGCGCGAGCGCCAGGTCGCCGATCCCGCGCCGCTCCTCGTTCAGGTGCCGCAGCACCTCGCCCGTCACCCACTTGGCCACCTCGCGCGCGTCGCGCGGGCCCCCGGGGGCGCCCAGCGCCGCCTCGAACCAGTCGCTCACGCCCGCGTCCTGCGTGAGCACGCGGGCGTCATGCGGCGTAAGCCCCAGCGTCTGCTCGTAGCGCGCGCGGCGCGCCCGCGGCAGTTCCGGCAGCGCCGCGCGCTCGCGCTCCACCACCGCGGCGGGGATGCGCAAGGGCAGCAGGTCGGGCTCGGGGAAGTAGCGGTAGTCGTCGGCCGACTCCTTGGAGCGCTGGTGGACGGTGACGGCGCGCACGTCGTCCCAGCCCCGGGTCGAGCGGGGCGTGTTCTCGCGCGTCTCGCCCCGCTCGCGCCAGGCGGCGAGCTGGCGCGCGACCTCGTATTCGATCGCCCGGCCGACGTTGCGCACGGAGTTGAGGTTCTTGATCTCCACGATCGGCGTGCGCACGCCGCCCTCGAGCTCCAGGTTCACGTTCGGCTCGCAGCGCAGGTTGCCCTCCTGCATGTTGCCGTCCGACGTGCCCAGGTAGGCGACGATCTCGCGCAGCGCCTCCAGGTAGGCCATCGCCTCGGCGGCCGAGTGCAGGTCGGGTTCGCTCACGATCTCCAGCAGCGGGGTCCCCGCCCGGTTCAGGTCCACCCGGCTCTTGTCGCCGCCCTCGTCGTGCGTGGCCTTGCCCGTGTCCTCCTCCAGGTGCGCGCGGCGGATGCGCACGCGGCGCGTCCCGCCCCCGTCCGCGTCGATCTCGACCGCCCCGGCCGTGCACAGCGGCAGGTCGTACTGGCTGATCTGGTAGCCCTTGGGCAGGTCGGGATAGAAGTAGTTCTTCCGGTCCCAGCGGGTGAGCGGGGCGATCTGGCAGCCCAGCGCGAGCCCGGTGCGGATGGCCAGCCGGACCGCCTCGCGGTTGAGCACGGGCAGCGCGCCGGGCAGCCCGGCCACCACCGGGTCGATCAGGGTGTTGGGGTCGGCGCCAAAGCGCACCGGCGCCGCCGAGAAGCACTTGGTGCGGGTGGCGAGTTGGAGGTGGACCTCCATCCCGATCAGGACGCGGACGAGGGGGGCCGTCACGCGCCCTCCGGCGCCCGGGGGGGCGTGAACGCGCTGTGCCCGCCGCGTTCGAGCCAGGCCGCGACGTCGAGCAGGAGGCCCTCGCGCCCCGGGGCGGCCCAGAGCTGGACGCCCAGCGGAAGCGGCGCCCCGTCCCGGCCCGCGGGCGTCGTCCCCGCCGGCAGCGACAGCGCCGGGACCCCCGCCAGGTTCGCGGCCACGGTGAGCACGTCGCACAGGTACATGGCGAGCGGGTCGTCGGCCTTCTCCCCGAGCGGGAAGGCGGGGCCCGGCGTCGTGGCCGAGACCAAGAGGTCGGCCGTCTCGAAGGCGCGCGCGAAGCTCGCCCTTAGCGCCCGCCGGGCGGCCATGGCGCGCTGGTAGTAGGCGTCGGCGTAGCCGGCCGAGAGCGCGAAGGTGCCGATCAGGATCCGGCGCTTGACCTCCGCCCCGAAGCCCTCCTCGCGCGAGGCGGCGTACAGGTCGAAGAGGCTCTCCGCCGCGGCGGCCCGGTGCCCGTAGCGCACCCCGTCAAAGCGCGCGAGGTTGCTCGACGCCTCGGCCGGTCGTGGGTCAGCGGGTCGTCGCGCAGGTCGGGCATATGGGCACCGTGGCGGTCGTCGGGCCGAGGCGGATCGCGGCGCGGCCGGTCGTCCGACC
>JAPKHB010000036.1 GCA_026647295.1 Planctomycetota bacterium
ATCGAAGAACTGGTCCAGTGGGAGAACTCGAACAACCCCCGCGTCATCAATGCCGCGCGGGCGGAGATCGCCCGCTGCGTAGCCTCCCGCAAGATCGAACTCGGCGAGCTGGCCAGGGACACGATCATCTTCGGGGCCAAGGACCTGCCGGCGATCCCGCTCCGCACGATCAGCGCCGACGCCTTCCTCCAGGGCGACGGCGTCTCGGCGCGCGAAACCGTGCTCAACCTCTGCCGCACCCACAAGGACCTCTCCAAGGGGTACTACGTCTCGCTCGTCGCCGACGCGCGGGGCCTGCGCGTGATCCCCGGGGTGGACACGCTCAAGTTGCTGGACGACGCGGCGGCGCTGTTTCGGGCGCTGGACGAGGCGCCGGGCGTGAAGGTCGTCACGCCCGAGGAGATGACCCACCGGCGCCGCGAGTTGGCCCGCGGGCGGCGCGGGCGGGGCCCGGCCCCCGCCGGGGGACGCCGCGACCCCGCCCCCTGGGTCGTGCGCGAACTGGACCACGAGAAGGACGTGCGCTACCGGCCGGCCCGGCCGGCGGAGCGGCGCGAGGAGGTGCTCGTGCTCGGCCGGGTCACCTCCCGCAGCCTCGCGCGGCTCGGGGCGGCGGTGTTCCGGGCCTGCCCGGTGCCGCTGCTGCGCCTGGGCCTGCTCAAGGAGCAGGGCGTGTGGAAGGTGGTCGAGGTCACGCAGGAGCGGCTCGCCGACCTGGACGAGGCGCACAAGCGCCTGCTGGTCCGCGAGTTGCGCCGGCCCCAGGCGCTCGCGCGCGCCGCCGCGCGCCGGCGCCCCGACCCGCGCCTTTCGCTCGCGATCCTGTACGACGCGCGCAGCCCCTACGCCCCCTCCACGGCCGAGACCATCGAGAAGATCGAGCGCACCGCGGAGCGCATGGGGGTCCACACGGTGCGCCTCGCCCCCGACGGGATCGCGCGCCTTGCGGACCACGACGCGCTGTTCATCCGCGCGCTCACCGGCCTGGGCGAGCCGGCGTTTCGCTTCGCCGCACGCGCCGAAGCCCTGGGCATGCCCGTGGTGGACGACCCCCAGAGCATCATCCGCTGCGGCAACAAGGTCTTCCTGCACGAGTTGCTCAAGCGCGAGGGCGTCCCGACCCCCCCGACCTGGATCACGCCGCCCAGCACGCCGTTTCGGGCCCTGGCCGAGCGCCTTGGCACCCCGTTCATCATCAAGCTCCCCGAGGGCAGCTTCTCTACCGCCGTGCGCAAGGTCGCGACGGAGGCCGAGTACCGGCGGGAGGCCAAGGCGATGGGGAGCCACAGCCCGTTGCTGATCGCCCAGGCGTACATGCCCACGGACTTCGACTGGCGCGTGACGACCCTGGGCGGCAAGGTGCTGTTCGTCTGCAAGTACCACATGGCGCGCGGCCACTGGCAGATCCGGGCGGCGGACGCCCGCGGCGTGCGCTACGGGCGCGTCGAGGCGGTGGCCCGGGACTACGCGCCCCGCGAGGTGGTCCGCACGGCGCTCAAGGCGGCGCGGCTGGTGGGCGAGGGGATGTACGGGGTGGACCTCAAGGAGGGCCCCGACGGGCCCGTCGTGATCGAGGTCAACGACAACCCGAACCTGGACGTGGGCTACGACGACGCGGCCGACGGCAACGTGATCTACGAGGACCTCATCGACCACTTCCTGCGGCGGGCCGGCAGCGAGGAGGAGCCCGAGCGGCGCCGCCGCCCGGCCCCGCGCCCCGAGGGGACGGGGCTCACGGCGCCGATCGGCCCGCGCCACCGGCGCCTGGCGCGCACGCCGTACAAGGCCTTCGAGGTGTGCGGGGTGGAGATCGAGTACGCGCTGGTGGACCGCGACCTCAACGTCCTGCACGCCGCCGAGGACGTCCTGGCGGCCCTGGCGGGGCACCCCGCGTCCGACGCCGAGCTCGGGGCCGTCGCCTTCTCGAACGAGATCGTGGACCACGTGCTCGAGCTCAAGATCCCCGTCCCCGTGCGCAGCCTCGCCCACGCCGAGCCCTGGCTCGCGGAGGCGGCCGCGCGCGTGGCCGACTACCTCGCGGCGCAGAATGGGGCCCGCCTCCTGCCCACGGGCATGCACCCCTGGTTCGACCCGCGGGGCGCGCGGATGTGGCGGCGTTCCAACCAGGCGGTCTACGGGGCCTACGAGCGCCTCTTCGACACGCGGACCCATGGGTGGGCGAACGTCCAGGCCCTGCACGTCAACCTGCCGCTGGGCCGCGAAGAGGACGCCGTGCGCCTGATGAACGCGAGCGCCCTGCTCGTGCCCTACCTGCCGGCGCTGGCGGCGTCCTCGCCCCTGTACGAGGGCGAGGTACACGGGGCCGTGGATTGCCGCCTCGCCTGGATCCTCGAGCACCAGGCGCGGATCCCCGAGTCGATGGGGCGCCTGGTGCCCGAGTACATCCAGAGCCTCAAGGAGTACCGCCAGCGCGTGCTGCGCCCGATGTACGCGGCGGTGGACCGGCTGCCGGGCGCGGGGGCGCTGCGCCACGAATTCCTCAACGCCCGCGGGGCCGTGATCAAGGCCTCGCGGGACTCGCTCGAGGTGCGGATCGTGGACGCCCAGGAGTGCGTCCGCATGGACCTCGCGCTGGCGGTGTTCACGCGCGCGGCGCTGGAGGCCCTTTCGGCCGGCCTGGCGGCGGGCCGGATCGCGCTGCCGGAACCGGACCGGCTGGTCGAGGACCTCACGCAGGCGATCTACCGCGGCAGCGCCGGGGAGGTCCACGCGCCGCACCTGGGCGGGGGCGGGAGCGAGCGCATCCCGATGCGCGAGGCCCTGCGCCGGCTGCTGGCGCTCGCCCGCTCCACGGTGCGCAAGGACGAGGAGGAGTTGCTCGCCCTGATCGAGCCCGTGGTGGAGCGCGGTTCGCTCTCCGAGCGCATCCTCGGGCGCCTCGAGCCCCACCTGGCCGACGACGAGGCCTTCACCGACGAGGCCCGCCGCATCTACGTCCAGCTGTCCGACTGCGTGCGCGCCAACGAACCCTGGTCCGGCCGCTGACCACCCCTCCGGTGCCCGACCCGTGCCCGGCACCCGCCTGCCATCCGCCGGCGCAACGCCCCACCGTGCGGGACCGTGGAGCGTACTTCGGTGGCCGGCCAGCGGGGTGAGCGCGCTCGAATGATGCACCGGAGCCTGGCTCCGTACGTGCATTCGACGCCCGTACCGTGCCGGTCACCGTACGTGAGTGGAGAGGGCCGCACGGGCCCTCGGGTTGGCTAGCCTCAAGCCTTGCCGGCGCCGCCGCAGGACGGCGCGCCGCCGCTCGGCGCCGAGCCCTGGCTCGGGGCGGTGTAGACCTGGCCGCCCTGGCTGCTGCCCCGCTGGCCCGAGTAGCAGGCGGTCACGAGACCCAGGGCGCCCAACAGGGCGACGGCGGTCAGGAACTTGCGCATGGTGCTCCTCCGGGGTGGCTCGATCGGCCGGGGCGATCCAAGCCGAAAGGACGATGACCCGATGCTATGGAGCACCGTCCCCCCGCGCAACCACCTGCCGCGACTTCCTTTACACTCGGCCGGATGCGACGCCGCCGGGCGCTCCCGATCCTGCTCGCGCTCGCCCTGGCCGGCCTCCGGGAGCCGGGACTTTCGGCCCAAGGGGGGGAGCCGACGGCCCCGCCGCCGGTCCCCGGGCGCCCGGTCGCGCCCCCGGAACTGGACCCCTTCCTCGACCCCGAACAGCGCGCCGAACTCGGCTTCCTCCTCCACCTGGGCTGGCAGGTCGTCGCCCGGGCCGGGGCGGAGGGGGTGCGGGCCGAGCGGGGCAACCCCTGGGCGCGGCCCTCGCTCGAAGCCGCCCAGGCTGCGGGCGACCTGCGCCTGGTGCTCCCGGACCCGTTCTCCCCCGCCGACGTGGCGGCCCTGGGGGCGAGCCTCGAGGGGATCGCCGAGAGCATCCCTTCGCGGGCCGCCTGGCAGTTCAGGCGCGAGGCGGCCGTGGCCACGGCCACGCGCAGGCTCGCCGAGGCCGTCGAGCGGGGCCGGTACTCCTTCCCCGAGATCTTCGGGATCGGCATCCCGTTCTTCACCATGAAGCCGCCGGGCTTCGAGTGGCGGCGGGCGGGCCGCGTCGTCGTGGCGCAGGGCTCGGCCAGCGCCGCGATCGAGGCCTTCTACGAGCGCCAGGCGGTGCTGGAGTGCTACGCCGGACAGTGGGTCGCGATCTACGCGAGCCAATACGAGCTCTACGGCCGCGAGGCGTTCGACGAGGCGTTTCGTCCGGAGGACCTCGTGCTCGGCCGGCCCGAGGAGATCAAGCAGCACCCCGTCGGGGCGTTCTCGCGCCATGAACTCTTCCACCCCTGGCGCGCCCTGGTGCTGCCGCCGGAGTGGGGCCACCTGGACCCGGCGCTTGCGCTCACCCGCTTCGGCCCGCGGGCCTTCGTCGGCCTCACCGGCATCCTCCTCAACCAGGATCCGGACGTCTACTCGAACGAGAACTTCATGATCGTCTCGGTCGGCGAACGGGTGGTGGAGGCCATCCGGGAGGGGGGCGGGCTGCACGTGGTCGCCCAGGCGGCGCAGGCGGCCTGGGCGCAGAAGGACCGCGCCGCGGGCTGGTTCACGCCCGCGCGCGTCAAGGAGCCGGCGCGGGCCGAACTCGAACGCATCCTGTCGGGCCCGCTGTTCTCCGAGTTGATCGTGTACTGCCACCCGTATGGCGTGGTTCCGCTGCGCGTGATCGTCGAGAAGAAGCTGAAGGAGAACCCGACGCCGATCTACCTGCTCCTGTACGTGCACGGCGTGGAGGACGCCTTCTACCAGCGCTACCGCCACGCCTGGAAGGTCCGCGCCGCGCGCGCCGGCCGCGCCGGGCCGCCGGCCGCGCCGGGTGCGGCCCCGGGCTCCTGACCGCGGGGCCGTCGTCAGCGGGGCCAGTACCGCGGCGGGAGGTCCAGCCGCCGCCAGGACAGCACGAGCAGCGCCAGCGCTTCGGCCTGGCCCTCGGGAAGGATCCAGGTCGGCATGGCGCTGCCGGGCACGACGGCGGCGGGGTCCGTGAAGTGGCGGACGTGCCAGGCCAGCGCCGTGCGCGGCCCGCGCCACCCGTCGGGGAACGCGTAGTGCGTCGGGTGCTTGTCGCCCTCGTAGGTGAGGTCCGGGGCGTCAAAGGCCCCTTCGCCGCCGATCGAGTGGCAGCGCAGGCAGCGCTTGCGCTCCACCTGCTGCTTGGCCGCGTTGAGCGTCGGCATCCCGCGCACCTCGGCCTGGGCGCGGTGGCAGGCGTTGCAGCGCATCTCCATCAACTGGGCCCGGCTCACGCCGTGGATCCGGGCCCGGCGCGTGTCGAGCAGCGGCTCCTCCCAGAACGGCACGTCGCCGTGGGCGTCGGCCTGGCGCGTGGCCGGCCCCTGGCCGCCGTGGCACAGCGTGCAACCGAACTCCTCGGGGGGGTGGGCGTCGAGGAGGTCGCCGTGGGCTTCGAGGAAGGCCGGCGCGTCGGCGCGGTGGCACGACACGCAGCGGTCCACGCGGGACAGCGGTTCGATCCAGATCTGATCGAGGCCCTCGCTCGGCGCCGTCGCGGCCTCCCGCAGCACGGCCAGGAGCAGCGCGAGGAGGAGGGCGGCTCCGGCGGCGGCCAGCAGGCGTCCGTCCGGGCGTCGGAACTCGTCGCGGTCCCCCGTCACACCCAACTCGGCGGCGGGGGCGCCGTCTCCCACGGCCACACCCAGGCCCAGTACGGCCCGCGGAAGAAGGTTCCGACGAGCATCAGCGCGACGGCGGCCAGGAGCAGCGCGAGGAAGACGCGGTTCTGGCGCCGGCGGGAGGGGTGGAACCACACGCCGGCCGCCTCGCGCGGGCTGCGGTCCAGGAACGGCCACGCCGCCAGGAGGCCGACCAGCACCCCCGGCAGGAGGATGCCGCCGAGGAAGGCGCCGTCCACCACGAAGCCGCCGACGCGGAAGGTGAGCAACGACACCAGTTCCTGCAGCCACAGGAAGTACCAGGGCGCCTTGGCGGGGTTGGGCGTCACGGCCGGGTTGGCGGGCTCCTCCAGGGGCGCGGGGAGGAGGAGGCCCAAGAGGCTGCACACCGCGAGCACGGCGCAGAACACCGCCAGCGAGCGGCGGACCACGGCCGGGATCGCCGTCACGCTCTCGCGCTCCAGCAGCAGCGAGGGCGCGTGCGCCTGCACGGTCGCGCCGGGGGTCGACCCCATCAGTGTGTAGGTCTTCCCCGGCGCCGGCGGCGCCACCCGCGCCCCCTCCCGGGCCGCGTCCGCCACGCGGTCGGTCACGGCGAGGCCGCCGTCCTTGCGGAGGCGCCACATGTGCCAGGCGACCAGCGCGGCGGTGAGTCCCGGCAGCAGGAAGCAGTGCAGCACGTAGAAGCGCAGGAGCGTGGGCTGGCCGACGCTCGACCCGCCCAGCAGCAGTTCGCGCAACGCCTCGCCCACGAGCGGGGCGGAGGCCGCGATCTGCGCCCCCACGGTGACCGCCCAGTAGGCGAGCTGGTCCCAGGGGAGCAGGTAGCCCGTGAACGAGAGGAGGAAGGTGAGCAGGAGGAGCGCGATTCCGATCCACCAGTTCAGGGGCCGAAAGGCGCCGGGCGCCCCCTCCTTCTTGTAGGCGCCCGTGAGGAAGACGCGCACCAGGTGTGCCACGACGACCGCCACCATGAGGTGCGCGGCCACGCGGTGCGTGGCGCGCAGCCAGGTCCCGAACGAGACGATGAACTCCAGGTCCTTGACCGAGGCGTACGCGCGCTCCACGCTCGGGATGTAGTGGAAGAGCAGCACCGCCCCGGTGAGCGAGAGCACCAGGAAGAGGTGCAGCGCGATCGTCCCGAGCCAGCCGCTGGCGCGCCAGCCCAGCGCCGCGCGCGTGATCCGCGCCGGGAAGGCGTGGAGCAGGAAGTTGCGCACGATCGCGTCGGAGGCCTCCCGCGGCGTGCGGGGCGTGAAGTGGCGCACGAACTCCGGCCGGCGGTCCTTCATCGGGCCTCCGGCGCCGCGGGCGGCGCCCCAAGGACGAGGGGGGGGGCGTCGGGGCCCAGGCGGCTGCCCAGGTCCACGACGACCTGGCGGCCCACCAACTCGACGCGGTGCCAGGCCAGCGGGCGCGGGGCCGGGCCCGCCGTGTTCTCGCCGCGGGCCGAAAAGGTGCTCCCGTGGCACGGGCAGTGGTAGCCCTCGCCGGCGCGCTGCACCGTGCAGCCCAGGTGGGTGCACACGGCCGAGAGCGCCCGCAACTCGAGCCCGCGGCGCCAGACGTAGAGCTTGGCCTCCGGGAGGTAGGTCGGCCCCTCGGGGAAGCGCTCCGGCGGGCCGACCCGCAGGCGCGTCGGCGGCTCGTAGCGCAGGTTGGGCAGCAGCGAGCGAGTCCAGGCCAGCGCGTGGCCCAGGGCTCCGCCGGCCGCCACCAGGCCGGCCGCCGCCTTGAGCCAGGCCCGCCGCGTGGGGCCGGGCGCCGCAGGCGGCGGGATGTCGGGCGGCGGGCTCACGCCGGCACCTCCTCGGGGACCGCGGCGTGGAAGCGCTCCATCGTCATGGCGCCCGTCGGGCAGCGCTCCGCGCACAGCCCGCAGCGCACGCAGCGGTCCTCGTCCTTGAGCAGCCACACCTGGCCGGGCGCCAGCGCCGTCCCCCGCGCCGCGCCGGCCAGGTCCACGGCGTCGGGCTCGACGAAGGTGAGGCACGCGTGCGGGCAGATCTCGGTGCACCGCCCGCATGCGATGCACCGCTCGCCGCGGTACACGGTCTGGACGTGGCACACGAGGCAGCGCCCCGCCTGCTCCACGGCTTCGGAGGCGGTGAAGGCCTGCTCGATCTCGCTGATCCCGGTGCGGCGGCTCACGTCGGTCGAGGGGGGGGCGCGGCGGGGGCGGGCGTCGTAGCCGGGGGCGGTGCCCAGGTCCCGGGGGTGGCGCTCCTCGAAGCGGAAGGCGAGCGGGCTCGCCCGGCGGCCGGTCAGGTGGGCGTGCAGGTGGCGCGCGGCGCGCTTGCCGTCGCTCACGGCCTCGATCAGGGTGCGCGGGCCGAAGGCCGCGTCGCCGCCGGCGTACACCCCCGGCAGCGAGGTCGCGAGCGTCTCGCGGTCGACCTGGATCAGGCCGTACTGCGTCTGGATCAGGCCGCGCGCGGCGCCCAGGTACTCCAGGTCCGGCTCCTGGCCGACCGCGAGGAACACCGTCTCGCACGGGATCACCTCGGCGGCGTGGGCCCCGTAGCGCGGGGCGTAGCGGCCGCTCTCGTCCTTCAACTCGACCACCTCGGCCAGTTCCACCGCCCGGACCCGGCCGTTGGCCCCCAGGATGCGCCGCACGCCGCGCAGCGGGTGGAAGACGATCCCCTCCTCGCGGGCCATCGCGAGTTCCTCGCCGCCGTGGGTGGTGCGCTGCGCGGGCCACTCACCCATGGGCTGGCGCGCGATCACGTGGACCTGGCGCGGGCGACCGCGCACCGCGCGGCGCAGGGCGCCGCCGCCCAGCGCGCCGAAGGCGCGGCGTTCGGCCTCGCGGGCGGCGCCCGGCGCGGTGGCGCCCGGCGCGTGCCCGAGGCGGGCGGTGCGCGCCACGTCGAGGGCGACGTTGCCGCCCCCCACGACGACGACGCTCTCGCCGATGTCCATCCGGTAGCCCTGGTTGGCGTTGAGCAGGTAGTCGATGGCCCGTACGACCCCGTCCAGGTGGGCCCCTTCGACCTCGAGCAGGCGCCCGCGGCCGGCGCCCGAGGCCAGGAAGACGGCCTCGAAGCCCTCCTCGAACAGGGTCGAGAGGGAGCGGCGCGCGTCCAGGCCCTCGCCCAGGCGCACCTCGACGCCGAGGCTCAAGATGGCCCCGATCTCCAGTTCGAGCAGGTCGCGCGAGAGGCGGTAGATGGGGATCCCCTGGCGCATCATCCCGCCCAGGGCGTGCGTGGCCTCGAACACCGTGACGGCGTGCCCGAGGATCGCCAGGTCGTGGGCGCAGGCCAGGCCCGCCGGCCCGCCGCCCACCACCGCCACCTTGTGCGGCCGGGGCGCGGCCAGGGCCTTGAGGTGGCTCGCGTAGGCCTCGCCCTCGATGCCGGGGGCGCGCACCCCGGCCAGGGCCGGATCCACGCGCGGGTTGACGCCCTCGACGCCGTGGCGTTCGGTGAGGAAGCGCTTGAGGTTGCGGATCTGCACGGGCGCGTCCAGGTGGCCGCGCCGGCAGGCGTCCTCGCAGGGCGCGGCGCAGATGCGCCCGCACACCGAGGCGAAGGGGTTGGGGCCGCGGGCGACCAGGAAGGCCTCTTCGAAGCGTCCCTGGGCGAGCAGGTGGACGTAGGCGCCCGCGTCGGTGCCGACGGGGCAGGCGCCAAGGCACGGGATGTTCTTCAGGTACTCCGCCGGGCCGACGGGGGCGGCGCGAAAGGGCGGCGTGGGTCCGCGCTCGGCGGGCGGCCGCGCCGACGCGCGGCCCGAAAGGCCCAGGGCCGCGCGCAGGGGCCCCACCGGGACGCCGGCCCCCTCCAGCGCGTCGAGGGAGCGGCCGAAGGTCTCGGCCTGCCACGGCGCGCTCAAGTGGGGCGCGGCCCGCTCGCACAGGGCGAGCGCGGCCGGCGGGTCTCCGAGGAGCAGCAGCGCGCGGGCCGCGTCGAAGTGGCTCCAGGGGGCGTCCTGCGGGGGCTCGGCCTCGGCCTGGGCGCGGCGCAGGGCGAGCACCTCCTGGACGCGTTCCCGCTCCCCGGGGATGAGGCGCACGCGCCCTTCGGAGGCCGTGCGCAGGATCAGCGCGGGCAGCACGAGGCCCAGCGCGCCGCCGCCCTGGCGCAGGGCGCGCTCGAGCAGCCGGCTGCCTTCCTCGGCGCGCCCCGCCCGGCCGAGCCAGTGGGCCAGGGCGACCAGCGCCTCGAAGTCGTGGCAGCGCTCCGCGGCGTGGCGCAGCAGCGACTCGGCCTCGGGCCGGCCCTCGTTGTCGGCGGCGAGGCCCAACTCGCGCCAGATGGCGCCGGGGCGGGGATCCAGGCGCCGGGCGCGCTCGAGCGCGAGCCGGGCGTCGGCAAAGCGGCCCAGGCGCCGGTGCAGCAGCGCCAGGCGCAGCAGCAGGTCGGGGGCGTCGGGCTCGCGCGCCACGGCCAGCGCCAGGTCGGCGGCGGCCTGCGCCGCATCGCCCTCGAGGAGGGCCCCGTGCGCCGCGCCCAGGGCCGCCAGGACGCCGTTTCGCTCGCGGCGCCGGCGGGCGGCCCGGTTGCCCGCCGGGGTGGTGAGCAGCCCGGGTCCGGCCTCGTCGCGGTCGCGCGCGTAGGCGCCCGCCAGGCACAACTCCGCCAGCGCCACGCGCGCGCGGGCCCGCCCGTCCGCGCTGCGGGGGTCGTAGGGGTGCACCAGCAGGTCGTGCACCTCGAAGGGGAGGGTCACCCCCTGGCGCCGGAGCAGGATCACGCTGCGTGGGCGCGCGCGGGCGAGCCAACTCACCAGGCCGAAGGCCTCGGGCGTGAGGTCGCCGAGATCGGCCACGAGGACCGGCGCCTGCTCGAGCGCTTCCAGCGCGCCGGGCGCCCGCAGGTCGTCGGGCTCGTGCGCCACCAGGCGCTGGGGCACCAGGCTGCGGCCGTCGGGCAGGCTCGCGATGGCCGGGCCGCGCGAAAGCACCTCCCGCCACAGCGCGTCGTCGCCGACCAGCACGGCGCAGTGGCCGCTAGGATCGGGGTCCCCGTAGGGCATCACGACGCCGGGCCTCCGGCCGCGGGAGGTCCCGGGCGGACTGCGGAGGGCTCCGCAGCGGAGTGCGCACCCCTGTGGAAATCATCGCACATCGCGGGTCGAGCGGGCGGGCGCCCGAGAACACGCTGGCGGCGCTGGCCGCGGCGCTCGAGGACCGCGCAGACGCGGTCGAGGTGGACGTGCAAGGCAGCGCGGACGGGGAGTTGATCCTGCTGCACGACGCCACCTTCGCCCGCACGGCCGGCGATCCCCACCGCCCCGCGCAGCTCCCCCTGGCCCGGATCCAGGCCCTTGGCGCGGGCGCCTGGTTCGGTGCGGCCCACGCCGGCGAGCGCGTGCCGACCCTGCGGGCGGCGCTCGACCTCCTGGCCGGCCGCGTCCCGCTGCACGTGGAGGTCAAGGCCACGGGGGACCGCTCCGCCCTGGCCCGACGCCTGCTCGAGGTGCTGGATCTCCACCCGCATGGCGCGCGCACCTTCATATCCAGTGCCGATCGCGGCTTCCTGGCCGCGCTGCACGCCCGAAGGCCGCACCTTGGGCTCGGGCTCGTCCTGGGCCTCCGCCCCCCGGGGGCGATCCCCCCGGGCGTGGGGGCCTTGAGCCTGCCGGCGGCCGCCTGCGGGCCGCGGCGCCTTGCCTGGGCCCGGGCCCGGGGCCTTGAGGTTCGGGCCTACACGGTGAACGATCGGCCCACCCTCGAACGCCTGGCCGCGCGCGGGGTGGCCGGCGTGTTCACCGACTGGCCGGCGCGCCTTTCCGCCCGGGCGCGGGCTCCCGTTCGCGCCCCGCCCTGATCCCGCCCCGCGCCCCCCGAGCCGCGGCCTCGGGGCCAAACCTTGGCCCGCGCCGCCGGGTCGGCGACCGTTCGGGGATGCACGCCTTCGAACTGACCGTGCGCCTCCAGCACACCGACGCCGCGGGCGTCGTGTTCTTCGCGCGCTTCTTCGAGATCGTCCACCTCGCGTTCGAAGACCTGCTGGACGCGCTCGGCCATCCCCTGCCCGCCGACCTCGCCCAGGCGCCGGTCGCCTACCCGATCGTGCACGCCTCGGCCGACTACCGCGCGCCGTTGCGCATGGGCGATCGGATCCGGGTCGAGGTGCGCGTGGCCGAGGTCAAGTCGCGTTCCTTCACGCTGGACTACCGCATCGTCGCGCTCGCCGACGGCCGCCAGACGGCGACCGCGCGCACGGTGCACGTGGCGGTGGATGGCAACGTGCGCGGCCACTGGGCCGAGTTGCCGCCCGGCCTCGCCCGGGCCCTGGCGGCCGCACGCGGGGCCGCGGATCGTTCGTAGATGCCCGGCGGGCGGCGGGCCTGGGGCGGCCTGCGGGGGCTGCCGGCCGCCTCGACGAACGCCCTCGAGTGATGCACCGGAGCCTGGCTCCGGACGGCCAACCTCGGGAACGCGCCCCCCCTCGCATCGCTCGAATGATGCACCGGAGCCTGGCTCCGTATGGTCATTTGAGGGGGGGCGTCCGAAGGGGGCGCACCCAGCGGGGCACCTTGAAGCCGGGGAGGCGTTCGCGCAGGGCGGGGGCGAGCGTCGCCAGGTCCAGGTCGGGGTCGGCGCGCACGAAGGCGACGGGCACCTGGCCCCACGTGGGATCGGGCCGGGCCTCGACGCGCGCCTCGTGCACGCCCGGCAGCGCGAGCAGCGCGCGCTCGACCTCCTCGGGGAACACGTTCTCGCCGCCGCTTACGAACATGCGGTCGCGCCGCCCCAGCACGAAGAGCCGTCCGGCCTCGTCCAGCCGCCCGAGGTCTCCGGTCGCGAAGGACCCGTCGGGGTCGCGCGCCGTGCGCAGCCCCGCGGGCTCGAGGTAGCCCAGGAACAGCGAGGCGCCCGCGAGGCGCACCTCGCCCTGGGCGTCCACGGCCACGGTGCCCGGTTCGAGCGCCGGGCCCGCGCAGCCATCCCGCCCGGCCTCGGCCGCGTCCCGGGTGAGGGTGACGAGGCCCGTGCTCTCGGTCGAGCCGTAGCTCACGCGCAGGGGGAGGCCCGCGGCGAGGGCGCGCGCGCGCGCCGTCGCGGACAACGCCGCCCCGCCGAGCAGCAGGACCCCGAGCGCGCGCAGTTCCTCGGCCCCCCCCGGCGCCTTGAGCGCCCGCAGGAGTTGGGTCGGGACCAGCGAGAGGTGGGTCACGCCCCGGGCGCCAAGCCCCTCCCACGGCGCGCTTGAGGCCGGCGGCGTCTCGACCGCGCCGCCGGCGAACAGCGCCCGCATCAGCACGCCCAGGCCGCCCACGTGGAAGAGGGGGAGCGAGAGCCGCCAGGTCGCGCCCGGCCCGTAGCCCAGCGCCGACGCCGCGCGCCGGGCCGCGTGCGCGTACGCCGAGAGGGAGTGGACCACGTACTTGGGCCGCCCGCTGCTGCCCGAGGTGGCCAGGATCGTCGCGGCCCCCGCGGGCAGCGGCGGGCGGGGAGGGAGCGGCCCGGGCAGCGGCGGACGGGGCGGCGGCGCGGCGCCCAGGTCCGCGGTCCCGCCCAGGCGCGCGGCCAGCGCGGGGTCGGCCACGAAGGCGCGCGCCGCGCCCACCTCCGCGAGCTGGCGTTCGAGCGCGCCCCCCGGCTCGCGCGTGTTCAGCGGGAACACGACCGCACCCGCCGCCAGCCCGCCGAGCAGCGCGACCAGCGTCTCGCGCGGCGCGAGCCCGCCCAGGGCGAGCACCTCCCCTGGCCGGAGGCCCGCCGCGGCAAGGCGCGCGGCGAGCGCGCGCGCCGCCGCGGCCAGCGCGCCGGCGCCGAGCGGACCCGCTCCGTCGTGAAGGATCGGCTCCGCCCGCCGCCCCGCGGCCAGTTGCTCGAGCAGCGCCGCGAGCAGCGGGTCCACCGGCCTACCCCGGCCCCCAGCCCACGCGGGCGAGCCAGGCCGCCGAAGGCCGTCCCGTCCACCGTCCGGGGTCGAGGGCCGCCCCCGCCGGCGGGGCCTCGGCGAGGTCCTCCTCGAAGAGCCGGCCCGTGCCCAGCCCGGCCGCGACCGGCTCGGCGTTGGCCAGGGCCTGGAGTTGGGCGAGGAACTCGAGTCCCAGGCCCGACTCGTAGGTGCTGCTCACCACGGCCTTGCGCCCGGCGCGGCCGGCGGCCTCGATCCACCCGAGCGCGGCCAGCACGCCCCCCAGGCGCGCGGGCTTGAGCACCCAGACCTGGACCCCCGCGGCGGCGAGCAGCCCGTGGCGGCCGGGCTCGAGCAGCGTCTCGTCGAGCGCGATGGCGTGGCCCGTGGCCTCGTACAGGCGCGTCGCGTCGGCCGGATCCTGCAGCGGCTCCTCCACGAAGTCCACGCGCGCGGGGTCCAGCGCCGAGAACAGCAGCGTGGCCTCGGCGAGGGAGAGCGAGCGGTTGGCGTCCAGCCGAAGCCGCGCCCCCTCGGGCAGCCGGGAGGCCAGCGCGCACAGCGCCTGGCCCTCGGCCTGGGTGGGCGCGCGGCCCACCTTCACCTTGAGCACGCCGCCGGGTTCGAGCGCCGGCTCGGCCTCGCCCGGCGCGCCCAGGAACGCCGCCACCGGCACGCGCGGGTGCACGCGGTCGGAGAGCACCCGGGCGGGGATCGTGCCGCGGCGCCGGGCCTCCAGGCCGAGCCACGCCATCTCCAGCGCGAACACGAAGCTCCCCATGGGCGCGCCCTCCCACTCCGAGGCGGCCGTGAACAAGGCCTCCAGTTCGTCGAAGCGCGCGCCGGGCGCCTTGGCGACGAAGCCCTTGAGCGCCGCCGCGAGTTGCGCGGGCGACTCGGGGGAGTGGCCCCAAAGCGGCGCCGCCTCGCCGTAGCCCGTGTGCCCCTGGTCGTCCTCCAGGCGCACGATCCACCCGGTGCGCTCCGCGGCCGCGGCCCCGCCGGGGCCCCCGAGCGCGCCCAGCGGCGCCCGGAGCCGCAGCGCGTAGGGCGCGGCGCGCGCGCCGGCGAGCCTCACGCGAGCCACCCCGCCGCGAAGCCAGCGGCGTAGAGGAGGAGCAACCCGCCGCACGCCGCCAACTCGCCGAGCAGGCGGTCGCCGGGCGCGCTCCTCGCCACGCGCCAGGCGACGGGCGCGCCCAGCAGCGCGGCCGCCGTGGCGGCGAGCACGCCGGGCGGCGCGGCGCCGGCGGCGACGAGCGCACCGGGTACGAGCGCCGCGCCCAGCAGGCACGCGACGAACTCGCCCTTGGCAAAGCGCGCCCCGAAGCGCACGGCCAGCGTGCGCTTGCCCGCGGCGGCGTCGCCGACCCGGTCGCGCAGGTTGTTCACGGTGAGCAGCGCCGTGGAGAGCAGGCCGGGCCCGAGCCCCGCCACGGCGGCCGCGCGCGAGAACTCGAGCGCCTGGGCGTAGTGGGTGCCGGCGACCGCCACCGGCCCGAAGAAGAGCAGCACCAGCAGGTCGCCCAGCCCGAGGTAGCCCAGCGGCCGCGGGCCCGCCGTGTACAGCAGCCCGCACGCGACGCCGAGCAGGCCGAGCAGCGCCAGCGGCCACCCGGCCCGCGCGACCAGCCACGCCCCGGGCACGAGCGCCAGCCCGAAGGCCCACAGCGCGGCGCGGCGCATCGCCTCCGGGCGCACGAGGCCGGCCTGCACCGCGCGCCGGGGGCCGAGGCGCGCGGCGTCGTCGGCGCCCTGGCGGTGGTCGAAGTAGTCGTTGGCGTAGTTGGTGCCCACCTGGATCGCCACCGCGCCCAGCAGCGCCGCGAGCGCCGCGCCGGCGTGCGCGCGGCCGTCGCGGGCGGCGATCGCCACCCCGAGCGCGACCGGCGCCAGGGCGGCCGCGAGGGTCTTCGGGCGCGCGGCCTCGATCCAGACGGAGACGGTGGCCATCGCGCGCCCCCCGCCCGGCTCACGGCCGCCGCGGGAAGCGCTCGAACTCCGGCCGGCGCTTCTCCAGGTAGGCGTTGCGGCCCTCCTGGCCCTCTTCGGTCATGTAGAAGAGCAGGGTCGCGTTGCCGGCGAGTTCCTGCAAGCCGGCCTGGCCGTCGCAGTCGGCGTTGAGCGCGCTCTTGAGGCAGCGCAGCGCCAGCGGGGAGTGGGCGAGCATCTCGCGCGCCCAGCGGACCGTCTCCTCCTCGAGGCGCGCGAGCGGGACCACGGCGTTGACCAGGCCCATCTCGAGCGCCTGGGCGGCGTCGTACTGGCGGCACAGGAACCAGATCTCGCGGGCCTTCTTCTGGCCGACGCAGCGGGCGAGGTAGGCCGAGCCGTAGCCGCCGTCGAAGGAGCCCACCTTCGGGCCGGTCTGGCCGAAGCGCGCGTTGTCGGCCGCGATCGTGAGGTCGCACACCACGTGCAGGACGTGCCCGCCGCCGATCGCGTAGCCCGCCACCATCGCGATCACGGGCTTGGGGCAGGTGCGGATCTCGCGCTGGAGGTCCAGCACGTTGAGCCGGTGGATGCCCTTGTCGTCGCGGTAGCCGGCGTCGCCGCGCACGCGCTGGTCGCCCCCCGAGCAGAAGGCCTCGTCGCCCTCGCCGGTGAAGATCACGACGCCGATGGTGGGGTCGTCGCGGGCCTCGGCCAACGCGGCGCGCATCTCCGTCACCGTGAGCGGCCGGAAGGCGTTGCGCACCTCGGGGCGGCAGATCGTGATCTTGGCGAGGCCGTCCCAGGTCTCGTAGCGGATGTCGGTGAAGGGCCGGGCGACCTGCCAGGGAAAGGCGGCGCGGCGCGCCGGGCCGCGGCGCGCCCCGCCCCGCTTACGGGGCCCGGAAGAAGGCTTGGAGGACTTCGCGGAGGGCATCGGGCGTCTCCAGGTGCGGGCTGTGCCCCGCGTCGGGAATCGTCACGGCCGTAAGGCCCGGGCCGCGCGCGGCCCACGCGGCGCCCAGGGCGGCGTAGGGCGTGTCCCGCGCGCCGGCGACGAGTAGAGCCCGGTCCCGGCGGGCGGCCAACGCCTGCCCCAGAGGCGGCTGGCGCCCCGTCCCCAGCGCGCGCAGCGCGGCCGCCAGCGCCAGGGGCCGGCCCTTCGCCCGGCGTGTCAGGACGTGCGCGAAGCCGGGTCGCCGGACGAGGTCGGCAAAGAGCGGCTGGGCGTACCAGTCGTCGAGGAAGGCGGCCAGGCCCCGGGCTTCGAGGTCCGCCGCCCGCTCCTCGTCCTGGGCCGCGCGCCGCGCGCGCTCGGCCGGATCCTCGAGGCCCGGGGAGGCCCCGACCAGGGCGAGGCGCCCGACGCGCCCGCCCGCAAGGACCGCCCAGGCGAGCGCGAGGCGGCCGCCCATCGAATAGCCCACGACCCCGGCCCGGGCGACGCCGAGCGCCGCAAGGCGCCGGTCGAAGCCCTCCGCCGTGCGCGCAAACGCCCCCGCCACCGGGCCCACCGGCTCGGGGTCGGGGCCGTGGCCCGGCAGCCAAAGCGCCAGGCAGCGCGTCCCCGGCCCAAAGCCCCGGATCACCTCGGCCCAGTCCCCCGGCGCGCCCAGGAAGCCGTGCAGGAACACCCGCACGGGCCCCGCGGACGGGCCCGTGTCGATCTCGCCCGGGCGGATCACGGCGCGCCGGCCCCCAGCGCGCGGGCCACGGCCTGCTCCAGCCGGCGCCGCTCGGCCTCGTTCTCGGCGAGGCCCGAGCGCACCTCCACCAGGCTGGGGTTCGGGCGGTCCCAGGCCTCGGCCATGGCCGCGGCGAAGTCCGCGAGCGTCTCGGTCTCCCGGTGCGCCACGCCCAGCGCCGCCGCCACCGCGCCAAAGCGCAGCGCGTGCGGCGTCTGCACCCAGGGCGTGAGCACCTCGGGGTGCGCCGCGACGGGCAGCGCCGAGAAGATGCCCCCCCCGCCGTTGTTGAGCACGACGACGGCCAGCGGCAGGGCCGCAGCGCCCAACGCCGCCAGCGTGCCCAGGTCGTGCAGGAGCGCGAGGTCGCCGATGAGCAGGGTCGTGGGGCCCTGGCCGGAGATCTCCCGCTGGGCGGCGTAGCCCGCGGCGGTGGCCAGCACGCCGTCGATCCCGCTCGCGCCGCGGTTGGCCCGCACCTCGATCGTCGGGCCGCCCACCACCCCGTAGCGCTGCAGGTGGCGCACCGGCAGGCTGTTGGAGGCGAAGATGCCGTGCCCCTCCTCCGCGTGGCGCGTGAGCCAGCGCGCGACGGCCGCCTCGCTGGCCCGCTCCGGCGCGTCCAGCTCCGCGGCGAGCGCGCGCTCCACGCGCGCGTGGGCCGCCGCCGCGGCCGGCGCGGGGGCGCGGGGGGGCCTCGGCCCCACGGCGATGCACTCCTCGATCAGCGCTTCCAGGCCGTGCGCCACGTCGGCCTCGAAGCGGTGGGTGACCCGGTGCGCGGGGTCGATCCGCTCGGGGGTCGGCGCGACCACGACCCAGACCTCGGGCGGCGCCGCGGCCAGGTAGCCCAGGAGCCGCCCCGAGATGGGGCGCGCGCCCAGTTGCAGGACGTGCCGGGGGCGCCAGGGGGCCCCGAGCAGGAGGTCGGCGTGGGGCAGGATCCACGGCTCCGCGGGCCCGAGGCGCAGCCCCGAGCGCAGGTCCGGGTACACCGGCCAGCCCAGCAGCCGGCTGGCCGGTTCGAGCCACTCGGGTTCGAGGTCCGGGGCCGCGGCCACGATGAGGCCGTCCGCGCTGGCGCGCAGCGCG
>JAPKHB010000360.1 GCA_026647295.1 Planctomycetota bacterium
GGCGGACGCGAGCGGCGAGTGACGGTCCGAGCGGGAGGTCTGGCCTCCACCCGCGGCGCGCGCGCCCCGGTCCGGGGAGCGATCGGGCCATGGAATCGGCCTCTGCGGAGGGGTCCCAATCCGCCGGGGATGCCCGTCCGCTCGCCGGCAGGGCCTGGGGAGCGCGCGGATCCGGCCCTGCCGCGGCGCACGGTGCGGTCGCGCCGACGCCCGCGCGCGCGGCGTGAAGGGCGCCGGCCGGAAGGCCGCCGCGACCGGTCCGGACCGCCCCGAGGCGTGGCGCGGCCCCGCCAAGGCACTACGCTTTGGGGCATGCGACCCACCCCCCTCCTCGCCTCCCTGTCCTTCCTGTGCCTTTTCCTCCCGGGCTGGGCCGGGTCCCCGCGTCCGGCCTGGGCCGAGGACGCCCCCCAGCCCGTCGTCACCTGGGACCGCGTGCACCTGGCCGGCGGCTACGCCGGATTCGTGCGCACGACCGTGCGCCGGCACCAGGGTGAGCACCCCGTGGTCGAGACCGAGGTGCACACCGAACTCAACATGGTGCGCATGGGCCAGAGCGCCCAGGTGGTGTCCACCACGACGACGCGCGAGACGCCGGCGGGGGGGCTGTTGCGCATCGAGGTGCGCCAGCGCATGTCGGCGCAGGAGTCGCACTCGGTGTTCGAGTTCACGGGCGCCGCGCTACGGCTCACGACCCGGTTGATGGGCGGGGAGCGCACCGTGGAGCAGGACCTGGGCGTGGAGGGCGAGCTCGTCGGACCCGCGGCGATGGCCCGCACGGTGGCCGGGCTCGCCGGCACGCAGGGAGAGAGCGTGACGGAACTCACCTACATGTCCGACTTGCAGGCGGTGGTGGCCGTCACGTCGACCTCTCGGGGCGAGGAGGAGGTGCGGCTATCGGACGGGAACACGCGCCGGCTCACCCGGGTGGAGGGGCGCGTCGCGCTCGCCAAGGGCGGGCCGCTGCCCATGGATCTGGTCTCGTGGATCGACGCAGAGGGCGAGCCATTGGCCACGCGCGTGTCGTTCGGCGGGATGCTCATCGAGTCGTATCGCGTCCCCGACGAGGCCAGCGCGCGCGCGCCCGCCGCGGAGAAGGAGGGGGGGGCGACGACCGACGTGTTCGAGGCCTCGATCGTGCGCGAGCCCGGCTTCGTGCCCGTGCCCCGGCGCCTGGAGGCCGCGACCATCCTGTTGACCCCGCGCCGCCCCGGGGCGGACGTGGCGGGGCTCTCCGGCCCCGGGCACGAGGTGCGCGCCATGGAGGACGGGCGCTACGAGGTCCGCGCCGTGCGGCGCGTGCCGCCGGAGGGCCGCCGGGGTCGGCGGCCCCTCGCCGAGCCGCCCCCGGCGCTCGCCGAGGGGCTGGGTCCCAGCTCGCTCGTCCAGAGCGACGCCGAGGAGATCCGCCGCATCGCCGCGGAGGTGGTGGGCGACGAGCCCTGCGCCTGGACGGCGGCCCAGCGCCTGGAGCGTTGGGTCCATGCGCACATCGACCAGAAGGGCATGGGCGTGGCCTTCGCCTCGGCGCTCGAGGTGTGCCGGAGTCGCGAGGGCGACTGCACCGAGCACGCCGTGCTCTTCGCCGCCCTGGCGCGCGCGGCCGGGATCCCCGCGCGCGTGGTGATGGGGCTCGAGTACCTGATGGGCATCTGGGGCGGGCACGCCTGGAACGAGGTCTGGATCGAGGGCGAGTGGTACCCGCTGGACGCCACCAACGGGCTGGGCTTCGTGGACCCCCTGCACCTGCCCATGGCCCGGCTCACGATGCAGGACGGGGCGGGCGCCGAGTACGCCGGCCTCCTGGGGAGCCTGGGCAACTTCGACGTGGACGTGGTCGAGGTGGTGCGCGACGGGCGCCGGATCGCGGTGGACGACCCCGCGCTGGTGACGACGACGGCAGACCGCCATGTCAACCGCGTCCTGGGGCTGTGCGTCTCGATCCCGGCGGGCTATGCGCCCCGCGCGGCCCCGGCGTCGCGGTCAGGGCTCACCGCGGACGTCCTGGAACTGCACCGCGAGGACGCGCCGCAGGGCACGATCCACGTGCGGGTCTTCGACGCGCCGGCCCAGGGCGGCGTGCCGGCCATCCTCGGGATGCTCGGCCAGGACGCCGGGGCGGCCACGCCGGGGACCCTGGACGAGCGGCCGGCCCTCACGGTGGGCGCGCCGGACGGCGCGCAGCGCCGCGTGTTCGTGGAAGCCGACGGGCACGTCTGGATGTTCAGCTTCAAGGGCCCGGAGGCGGCCGGGGCGGAGGCCTTCGACGCCTTCCTGGCCAGCGTCGACCTGGACGTGCGTTGAACCCCCGCGGCCGGTGGCGGGCTAGCCGCCGCCGTCCTCGGCCCGCTCGGCGCGCAACTTCCGGGCGTCCTGCTCCAGCCGCTCCGCGCGGGTGCGGACCGCGGCGTTGTCCGGGAAGGCCTGGCGCAGGCCGCGCGCACAGCGCTCCATCAGGTCCGGGTCGAGGGCCTGGCCGGCCCACGCCGCCAGCACGCTCCAGGTGCGCCCCGCGATCGCCGGCGGGGGGTCGCCCCCTTCCTCGATCAGGGCCAGGAGGGCCTTCACCGAGTCCTCCTTGAGCTGGCGGCCTTCGAAGGCCGAGTCGAGGACCTCCTTGAAGGCGACCTCGCGCAGCGCCAGGTGGAGCGCCGCGCACTGGGCGACGGTGGCCGTTTCGAGCAGCGCCTGCGCGCGCTCCTTGAACGCGGCGCCGTCGACCTTTCCGATCGCGTGCTCGGCCAGGAGCAGGTCGGCTTCCAGACCCTTCTCGCCCGCGTCGACGCGGGCCTTGAGGTCGGCGTGGCGCTCGAGGCGCTCGGCGCCCTGCGTCAGGCTGGCGACCAGGGGCTTCAGTTGCGCCTCGCCGGGCAGGTCCTCCGCGAGGCCGGCCAGCGCGCGCCGCATGACCTCGGGCTGGTGGAACTCCTGGCCGTAGCGCGCCAGCGTGACCCAGAAGGTCGCGGCGGGCTGCAGGGCCTTGGACGGGCGCTTGCCCGCCTCGAGCAGCGCGAGGAGGCCTTCTCCGGCGGCCGCGAGCCCGGCGCGCCCCTGGCGGGCGCGCCCGGCCAGTTCCGCGACCTGGTTGTCCACGCGGATCTGGGCGATCGCCGCGGCCTGCTCGGGCGTGGGTTCGGTGAGCTCGGCGGCGCGCCGTTCGAAGTCCTCGGACGAGACGCGACCGAGCGTGTGTTCGGCCAGGAGGATCTCGGCGTCCAGGCCCGTCTCGCCTGCGGCCGCGCGCCGCTCGAGGTCCGCGAGCCGGCCCAGCGCCGTGAGCGCTGCGTCGAAGTCGGCGACCTCGCGCCCGCGGGGCTGGGCCAGGACGGTGCCCGCCGCGTCCATGAAGGCGAGGCTCGGGAACCCCCCGAAGCCCTTCTCACGCAGCAGGTTCTCGTGGGGGCGCTCCGCGATGCGGGTGGTGACGTGGAGGAAGGGGACGACCTTGCGGGCGAACGCCGGGAACTCCGGGCTGGAGAGCGGACCGCCCTCCAGGCTCTCGCAGGGCCCTCACGGCGAGTAACTGCGCGTGAAGTAGACGAAGAGGAGCTTCTGCTCCTTCTCGGCCCGGGCGCGGGCCTCGTCGTAGTCCAGGAGCCAGCCGCCGTGGGCCACGAAGGGCTTGGCGATCTTGGCTGCGTAC
>JAPKHB010000361.1 GCA_026647295.1 Planctomycetota bacterium
ATGCGTTCGGCCCCCGGAACGTCCACGCGGCTGGCCCCCCGGGCCACGTTGGCCGAGGGGATTCGCGCGCTCGGCGCGGCGCTCGCAACCCCGGCCGACGGCCCGACCTGGCACCTGGAGCAGCCGCTGGGCGAGCCGCCCGACGCCCTGGCGTGGCTGGCGGCCGCCACCCCCACGACGAAGCTCTACTTCGAGGCGCGGGAGCGCGACCGCGCGTTCGCCGGGCTGGGCGTCGCGCTGGCGCTCGACGCCCCCGCGCCCGGGCTGCTCGCCCCGCTCGCCGACGCCCTGCACCCCGCGGAACGCGACCTCGACCTGCGCTGGATCGCCTGGGCGCGCTTCGACCCGGAGCGATCCGCCGACCCTGCCTGGGCGCCGTTCGGAAGGGCGCGGGCGGTCCTGCCGCTGATCGCGCTGCGCCGGGATCCGGCGGGAACGACGCTCTGGGTGCACCTGCGGGCGGAGCCGGGCGCGACGACGATCGAACGGGCCGCCCGCACCGCGCGGCGGCTCCTGGCGGGGGCCGACCCCGCGGAGCGCGCCGGCCGCGCCGGCGCCGGGGCGCCGGCGGCGGACCTGCCGGCCTCCACGACGCCCGCGGCCTACGCCGCCGGCGTGCGCGCGCTGCTCGCCCGCATCGCCGCCGGCGCCCTGGACAAGGCCGTGCTCGCCCGCCTGCGCCGGGTGGGGGCACCGGCCGACCCGTGGGCGCTGCTCGCCGGCTTGCGTCAGGACCACCCGCACACCTACCCCTTCGCCCTCGGCCTTTCCGACGGGCGCACCTTCCTCGGGGCCACGCCCGAGCGCCTCTACCGGCGCACCGGCCGCACGCTCGAGACCGAGGCGCTCGCCGGCACGGCGCGGCGCGCCGCCGACGCGCCCGCCGACGCCGCGCGCGCGGCCGCGCTGCTCGCCGCACCCAAGGAGCGCCGCGAGCACGAGTTGGTGTTGCGCCACCTGCTCGAAGGCCTGGCCCCGCTGTGCCGGCGCCTGGAGCCGGCCCCCGCGCCGGAGGTGCTGCGCCTTCGGGCGCTCCTGCACCTGCGCACGGTCCTGACCGCGGACCTCGCCCCCCTTGCGGACGACGGGCGCCTGCTCACGGCGCTGCACCCGACGCCGGCGGTGTGCGGCCGGCCGACGCCGGCCGCCCGCGCCCTCCTGCGCGCGACGGAGCCCTTCGACCGGGGCCTGTTCAGCGGCCCCGTCGGCTGCTTCGGATCCGCGGAGGCCGACGTGGCGGTGGCCCTGCGCGCGGCGCTCGTACTCGGCCCGACGGCCCTGCTCTACGCGGGGGCCGGCGTCGTGGCCGGCTCCGACCCGGCGGCGGAGTGGGAGGAGACCGAGGCCAAGCTCGAGGCCCTGGGCGCCCGGCTCGGGACCGGGGCCCCGGGGGCCGGGGACGCCGCCGGGCCGCAGTAGGGCTTTTGCTGGGGCCGGCGCCCGGTCGATGGGGACCTTGGCCATGGGGAACCCACCCACCACCTGCCTGACCCGGCTCACCGCCCACCCCGACGCCACGGAGGGGCTCGCGCGGCTCGGCCGGGCGCTCGAAGAGCCCCGCCGCGGCGTGCGCCTGCACCGCTTCGTGCAGCCCGTGCCCGCGCTGGACGCGGCGCGCTGGCTGGCCAGCCGGCCGGGCACGCCGCGCGTGTTCTGGCGGGGAGCCGACGCCGGCTTCCTGCTGGCGGGCGTCGGCGTCGCCGCGGGCGAGGCCGGCCAGGAGCCGCGCGACGCCGCGCGCCTGCTGCGCGACCTGGCGGTGGGCGAGGCCCACGACACGCTGCGGGTGATCGCCTGGGGACGGGCCCAGCCCGCGGGCGCCTCGGCGGAGTGGGCCGCCTTCGGCGCGGTGCACGCGCTGGTCCCGCTGGTGGAGTACCGCGAGGAGCGCGGCCAGGCCTCGCTGTGCGTGAACCTGTGCCCGGCGGACCACGACCCGCACGGGCGCTGGCTCGCCGCGCAGGTGCGCCGGGCCCAGGCGATCCTGGCCGCGCCCGACGCCGGGCCCGTCCCGGCGCGGGCGCGGGCGCGCCCCGAGGGCGAGCACCCCGAGCGCGCCACCCACGAACTGCGCATCGCCCAGGGCTCCATCCTCGCCCGCCGCCGCGGCGTGCGCCGTTTCAGCCTGCCGCGCACGCGGCGCTACCGCCTCGCCGAGGCCACGCCGCCGGCCGCGTGGCTCCTCGGCGCGGGCGCGGGCCCGCCGCGCGCGCTGCTGGAGGTGGCCCCCGGGCAGGCACTCGTGCTCACGGGCCCGGCGTGCGTCTACCGCCGGCGCGCCGACGAGGTCGAGGCCGAGGTGCGCAGCGGCGCCCGCCGGGGCGGCGCGACCGCGGCCGCGCGGGCCCGCACGGCCGACGCCCTCGTCGAGTCGCCCGAACGCCTCCTCGAGCACGAGTTGCTGTGCCTGGAACTGGGCGCGCGCCTGCGCGGCCTGTGCCACGGCGCCGCGGTCCGGCGCGGGCCGCGCATCGACCACCACGGCGCGGTGCTGGAACTGTGCAGCACGCTGCGCGGAGACCTGGATCCGGGCACGTGCGACGGCCCGCTGCTCGCCCGGCTGGCGGCCCCGGCCGCGGCCTGGGGCCTGCCGCTCGCCGAGGCCTTCGAACTCGGCCAGGGGCTGGACGCGACGGACCCCGGCCTGCTCGGGGGCCTCGTGGCGTGCCTGGGTCGGCGCGAGAGCGAGGTCGCCCTGATCGTTCCCGCTCTCGCCCAGCGGGGCGCGGAGGTACAAATCAGCGTCCCCTGTCCCGTGACGGAGGGTGTTTCGGCGGCGGCCGCCTGGGAGGACTCCGGGGCGCTGCTCGACTCCCTGGAGGCCGACCTGGGCCTGGCCGCATGCGATCCCTCGGCGACGAACCCAACCTCGGCTGCCTCTGGGGCCGCCTGATCGTCGAGGAACTCCTGCGCCACGGCGTCGACTGCTTCGTCGTGTGCCCGGGTTCGCGCTCCACCCCGCTCGCGCGCGCGGTGGCCCGCCTCGAGGTCAGGCCCCGCACCATCGATCGGCGCACCTTCGTGGACGAGCGCACGGCGGCCTTCTTCGCGCTGGGGTGGGGCCGGGCCGGGGGCCTGGCGGCCGTGATCACGACCTCGGGCACGGCGGCGGCCAACCTGCTGCCGGCGGTGCTCGAGGCCGACCTGGACGGCGTGCCGCTGGTGGCGCTCACCGCCGACCGCCCGGCGGAGTTGCGCGCGGCCGGGGCCAACCAGACGCTCGACCAGGTCGGGCTGTACGGCCGCGCGGTGCGCTGGCAGGCCGACCTGCCCGCGCCCGACGACCGCACGCCGGCGCGCTATCTCCTCACGGCCGTGGGCCAGGCGGTGCGCCGGGCCCGTGGCGGCTTCGGCGGCCCGGTCCACCTCAACGTGGCGCTGCGCGAGCCGCTCGCGCCCACGCCCGAGCCCTACGACCGCCGCTGCCTGGAGGGCCTCGAGCGCTGGGCCGCCGCCGGGGAGCCGTTCACCGTGCAGGCCACCCCGCCCACCTGCGCCGTGGGCACGGTCGAGACCATCCACGCGGCGCGCGCGCTGCGCGCGGGCGAGGCGCGGCCGTGGGCAATGGCGCTGCAGTTGGGGTTCGTGCTCGCGGCCTTCGTCAATCTGAAGCAGGCGAATGTCGTGCTGGCCGTCCTGCTC
>JAPKHB010000362.1 GCA_026647295.1 Planctomycetota bacterium
CCCACGCCCACCAAAGCCACCTTCTGGTACTCCGGCGCATCCAGGAACTCGTTGACCGCCGTCAACAACGCACCCACGTCATAGCCGCTATTCGGAATGCCCGAGTAGCCGAGCTGCATCACGTCGCGGCGCACCTGCGGCGCATTCACCCGCGCCAGGGCCGCCAGCTCGTGCGAGAGGATGCTCTTCGATCCTTCCGTCCGAAGCTGGAGCAGAATCCGGCGGTACAGGCTCAGGCGCTCGACGGTCCTTTCAGAAACCATGGGAACGCCTCCCCTGCTGTCCGCGAACGGCCGAAAGGAAACGACCTGGGGCGTACGCCCTCCCCGATACTTCCGCCTCTGCGCACGCCCGCAGGCCGTCTATGAGCGAACCGAACCACATCTCCGTACTAAGTCCTGAATACCTAACGTTAAGTAAGAATCCACCACAAGCCAAATGCACGATTTGTGAAACCATGCACAATTCGACAATACCACATCCCGATCCGGATTGCAACTCCTCGAATTTCCCGTTTTCCAATCGAAACTGGACACCGCCAGTCCGGAGTTTCTACGGGCTATCGCCCCACAGTACTCGGACTATCCCGGAGTCTCCCTGTGACCGTCGCGCTTGGTCCTCATAACCGCTGTAACGCTTGGGATGGTGTTCTCGCATGAGTAGTTTTCACGGATGCCACAAGCAGAGCCGTTCGTGTGGGACGAGAGCCACGGGATACGACCGGATAGCAACAACAGCACCGGGATATCTGCGACAAGGGATACTCAGCCCCCCGATTATCCACTGCTATGTATTGAAATTTCATAGTGGCAACTTGATATTTCAATACAAATACGCTAATATGCGGCCATGATTGAACGATTTGTGGACAAAGAACGGCTCGCGAAGTTGATGGACTCGTTCTCCGTAACAGCCATCATCGGACCCCGCCAAGCCGGCAAGACGACCCTAGCCCGCGCGCTCGTGTCAGACCATTTCCTCGACTTGGAGAATCCCCGCGACGCGGCGCTCCTGGCGGAACCGCAATTGGCCCTCGAGCCGCTCTCGGGCCTCATTGTGATCGACGAAATCCAACGTGCTCCGAACTTGTTCCCCTTGATGCGCCACTTGGTCGATACGAAGCCGTCCCAGCGCTATCTCATTCTCGGCAGCGCTTCGCCCTCCCTGCTGCGTCAGTCGGCCGAGTCCCTGGCCGGGCGCATTGCTTACCACGAACTTGGCGGCTTTCGGCTCGGCGACGTGGGAGTCGATCATTGGCGCACGCTTTGGATGCGCGGGGGGCTGCCGCCCTCTTTCACGGCCCGGACGGACGCATCAAGCAGTCTGTGGCTTGAACAGTACATCTCCACGTTTCTCGAACGTGATATCCCGCAATTGGGAATCAACATCCCCTCCGCAACCTTACGCCGTTTCTGGACCATGCTTTGTCATTATCACGGGCAGATCATGAACTATGCCGAATTCGCGCGCTCGTTCGGCATATCGGACATGACGGTGCGGCGCTATCTCGACATTCTCGAAAGCACATTCATGGTGCGTCTCTTGCAGCCGTGGCACGTGAATATCGGTAAGCGTTTGGTGAAGCGGCCCAAGCTCTACCTGCGTGATTCCGGCCTGCTGCATACGCTGCTCGCCATTCGCTCGATGCGCGATCTCGCCGCGCATAACAAGCTCGGCGCGTCCTGGGAAGGCTTCGCGCTCGAAGTTGCCGCCCGCGCCATCGGCAAGCGCAATGAGGAACTTGCTTTCTGGGCAACCCATGCTGGCGCCGAGGTGGACCTGCTCTGGCAGGAGCACGGCAAGAACTGGGCCGTCGAAATCAAATACGCCGATGCGCCCCGCCTGACCCCCTCCATGACCACGGCACTAAAGGACCTCGAACTCGCCCACCTGTGGGTCGTCTATCCCGGCGACCGCGCCTACCCCCTCGCCGAACGCGTCAGCACCTTGCCACTGGCCACCGTACAAGTTGTGTGGCGTTACGAACAGACTTCCGGCAAGCTTTAACGCTACTATAATATTGACGTCCCACGTGTGATCCGTCCGAAGATAATTGGCAAGTCGTTCTCGATAGTGCGTCTCTGGAAGCTCTTATCCTGATATGACTCCCAGCCTTACTTCTCGAAGAAATCTTAAGAAGCTTCATTTAAGGGACAGACTACGAATTAAGGCAAGCCAGTTTCCGAAGTGATGGCCATATTGACCAAATAAAGAGTAGTCTGTCCCTTAATTAGATGTGCATCGGCTACTTGGCGCTGACGCCAAGCGCGCGGCGGAGCGGCGGCTCGATGGCATCCGCGATACGGAGGAAGCCGAGGTCGGTGGGGTGGGTGCCGTCGACGGTGGATTCGTTGTCGTGGCCGAACATGCCGTCGCAGCGCACGTAGTGCAGCCCGGTCACGCCTTGCGCCGTGAGGCGGCCATACGCGGCCTTGAGCGCCGCGTTCTTCTCTTCGTACGACGCGCGCGCCTCAGCCACAAACCACGCGCATTCGTAGGGCACGCACTCGACGAACACGATCGGTGTGTCCGCATGGACGGCGCGCAACGTGTGGACCAGCGGCTCCGCGCGTTCGGTTATCAGTTCGGGCGTCATGTTCGGCACACAATCAATCACGTACGCGGCTACATCGAGGTGTGCAATCAGGCCGGCCAGGGGCGGGTCCATTTTCCCATTGCCGGAAAAGCCCAGATTGATGAATGGCCGGTCGAGGCGTCGGCCTAGAATCGCCGGATAGGCCATGCCAGGACGCGACGCGCAGCCGCCCTGCACGATCGATGTGCCCCACACGAGCACAGGCTTTGCGCGTTCGGGCGGATACGCGGGCGCCTTCCCGAGCGATGTACCGGCCTTCACGCCGATCTCGACCGATTCGGTTCCGTTGTAGAGGGGCAAATACAAGAGATATTCGTGCACGCCTTCCGGAACGCCCGATACCAGCGTCTGTTCGTTCCCCGTGGCCTTCTCCGGGCGGCCTTGTCCAATCCAGCCCCACGAGCCATCGGGCCTCCGGACGTAGAGGTCCAGCCCACTTACGCCCGTCGCGGGCATATGCGGCATGGCAAGGTCCTGCGAGCGTAACGACCACCGCGCCGATACCGACGGCGATTCCGTGACAAAGCGCACGCACAGGCCCGCCGAATCATGCGACAGCGACCACACCGGATCGGGCACGGCGCCTTCCGCCTCCGACGGCAACCGGTCGTAGGGATGTTTGAGCTGCGTCCAACCCTGGCCCTCGAGTCCCAGTTCGAGCGCGCTGAACCACAACGTCGCGCCGTCTTCCGACGGGACTCCCTTCGATGCGTCCAGCGCCTGCGCCCCGGCACACAACGCAGGCGCCACAATGAGAAACAGAATCCACAGAATATCGGATGACATGCACCGTTCGAACATACTTCCCTCTCCGTTCCCGCCGTTACCCCGGCGCTGGTTGCGTATGGAGAGAATAAGGAACTGCGGCGCACGGCGCAATGAGCGGTCGATAGGGGTTCGAGTCAAGGCGCCACGGGCACGATTATGATCAGCCGTTTCGATCCGTCACGCCTTTCCAGCGTATTATCCCGGCGAAAAGAGAGAACTTGCCATGCGTTACACGATACTTGTCGCACTATTTGCTTTTGCACTC
>JAPKHB010000363.1 GCA_026647295.1 Planctomycetota bacterium
GGGCGGGATGATGAAGGTCATGCCCTTCGTGGGCACGCTCTTCGTGATCGCGTCGATGGCGTCGGCGGGCCTGCCGGGCTTTGCCAACTTCGTCAGCGAACTGATGGTGATCCTCGGGGCCTGGGAGAGCCGGGGCGCGCGCGGGTGGATGGTCGTCCCCGCCGTGCTCGCCGTCTGGGGCCTCGTGATCACCGGCGTCTACCTGCTGCGCACCGTGAAGGACGCCTGGTTCGGCGCGCTGCCCGCGCGCTGGCAGGCCCTGCGCGACGCGCGCCGTCCGGCCGAGCAGGCCCCCTTCCTCCTGCTCGCGGCCACCCTGCTCCTCTTCGGGTTCTGGCCCCGGCCGATGCTCGCGGTGGTGGAGCAGGGCGTGACCCCCATCCACCGCCGCCTCAACGCCGAGCCCGGCGCGCCCCGCGCGGTCCGGGCCCCGGCGCCGCCGCGGCCCCTGGCCCCCCCCGGGGAGGCCCCGAGGTAGGCCCCATGCGACTGGAGCTCCAGAACCTCCTGCCGGAGTTCCTCGTGGCGGGCGCGGGCCTGGCCGCGCTGCTGCCCGAGTTGCTCCTGCCCCCCGGCCGGCGGGCGGCCGCCACGGCCTGGACCTCGTTCGCCGGGCTGCTGGCCGCCCTGCTGGTGATCGTGTTCGCCCCGCCCCACGGGACGGCGCTGGCGGTGGGGGGGACGGGCGGGGAGCCGCACGTGACCGGCTGGGTGAGCGACGGCTTCTCGCTCTACTGCCGGGGCGCGACGGCCTTCGTGGGCCTCCTGCTCGTGCTGCTCGCCATGCCCTACACCCGGCGGCTGGACCGCGGCCACGGCGAGTTCTACGCCCTGCTGCTCTACGCCCTGCTGGGGGTGATGCTGGTGGCGGGCGTCACGGACCTGCTCTCGCTGTTCGTGTGCCTCGAACTGGTCACGATCATGGCCTACATCCTGGCCGCGTACAAGCGCAACGACCTCAAGTCGACCGAGGCCGGGATGAAGTACCTGGTGGTCGGCGCCGTCTCCACGGCGGTGCTGCTGCTGGGCGTCGCCTTCGTCTACGGCGCCACCGGCAGCCTCTCGCTGGTGGCGCTGGAGGGGGCCGTGGCGGCCGGCGCGCCGTCGGCCTTCCTCGTCGTGGGCCTCGCCCTGGTCCTGATCGGCCTGCTCTTCAAGGTGGGCGGCGTGCCGTTCCACGTCTGGATCCCCGACGTGTACGAGGGCGCCCCCACGCCGGTCACCGGCTTCTTGAGCACCGCCTCCAAGGCCGCGGGGCTGATCCTCCTGCTTCGGCTCGGGGCCGTGGCCTTCGCGCCGGTGCTCGGCGCCGACGGCCTGCGCGACCCCGGCACGCTCTCGTGGGCCTTCCTGCTCGGCGTGCTCGCGCTGGTCACGCTGCTCTTCGGCGTGCTCGGCGCCGTCCCGCAGCGGGGGGTGAAGCGCATGCTGGCCTACTCCTCGATCGGCCACGCCGGCTACCTGCTGATGGGGCTGGCGGCGCTCGCCACGTTCGCGCCCGGGACCGGGTCGCAGGAGGCCGTGGGCGCGCTGCTGTTCTACCTGCTGGCCTACAGCGTGACGGCCGCCACGGCCTTCGCGGCGCTGGTCGCGATCGGCGCCGCGCAGCGCGACCAGCCGGGCCTCGGCGTCCGCGGGCTGGCCACCCGTTCGCCCTTCCTCGCGCTGGCCCTGTGCCTCGCGCTCCTCTCCCTGGCCGGGGTGCCGCCGATGGGCGGCTTCGTGGCCAAGTTCCTGGTGCTCAAGGCGGTGGTGTCCAAGGGCCTTTGGCTGCTCGCGGCCTTCGGCGCCGGCGCGGTCGTGGTCTCGCTCTACTTCTATCTGTGCTGGGTGAAGGAGATGTTCTTCCCCGGCGGGGAGACGGCCCCGGCCGGGGTCCCCGTCCGCGTCCCGCCCCTCACCCGCGGCCTCCTGGTCCTGGGCATGGTCCTGATGCTGGGCATGGGCGTCGCCTTCGGGCCCTTCTTCGAGTGGGCCGACGGGGCGGCCCGCAGCCTGCTCGCGGCCCGTTAGGCCTGGCCGACCGGGGCCGAAGGTCCCGGAATCCGGGCGCGGACCCGGGCGTTCCAAACCCTGGGACGCGCCGGATCCGGTCTGGAGGGCTGCCGCCCAGGGCGTGCGGAACCGCACGCCCGAACCAGGAACGCACGCTCCGCGGATTCCGCTGCGCGAACACAAGTCATTGTCCGCATTGGACTTAGGGAAATCCGAAGGGGCCGGTGGCGCGGCACCGGGCTTGCGCACACAAGCCCGCCCCAGGTCCGGGTCCGTGCGAAGGCGCACGAGCCCGGAGGGGGTGGATCCCGACGCCGGGGTCCCAGCCCACCAACGGTCGCCGGAGGGCCTCTCTTCCGGCTTCCCCGCGGGGGGTGGACCCGGTAGGATCCTGACAGCCAAAGGGAGCGGGCGGGTCCTCGTGCCGCTCCCCCCGTGAGCATCACCAGGAGTGCCCATGCGCAAGTTCAGCGTCGTCACGCTCGGCCTCGCCCTCGTCGCCTTCGCGGTCCTGCCGGCCTGCGGCGGCTCCGGCCAGGGGTACCGCGTCTCGAACGACCCGCTCGTGATCACCAGCACCTCGCTGCCGGCCTCGTTGTCGGGCCAGTTCATCGACTTCGAGGTGCCGTTGACCGGCGGCTGCGGGGGCCCGTACGTGATGGCGGTGATCCAGGGCACCCTGCCCGCCGGGATCGCCATCGACGTGGCGGGCGGCCGCCATCACCTGGTGGGCTACCTGCTGGAGGACGGGACCTTCCCGTTCACGCTCCAGATCACCGACACCTCCTGCGAGCCCTTCCTGACGACCACGGCGCAGTTCACCTGGTCGATCGGCATCGGCCCGCTCACCATCGTCGACAGCAACCCGGCCTCGCTCGACCCGGTGAGCTTCGGGCTCATCGACCCCCAGGCCTACCCCGACCTCAACGCCTTCCCGACGACCGTGTTCAATGAGTTCACCGCCATCGTCCTGGTCGCCGCCGGCGGCATCCCGCCCTACAGCCTCTCGATCGTCGACGACCCCAACGACCCCGACGACGGCGCGCTGCCCCTGGGCGTCACCATCCCGCCCAACTCCATGTCGATCGTCGGCTCCCCCGTCCAAGTGAAGGCCGGCGGCATCCCCTTCCGCCTCACCTTCCAGGTCACCGACAGCACCGGCGCCACCGGCGTGCGCCAGTTCCAGTGGAAGATCGACACGCCGCCCATCCGCATCGCCAACACCGACCTGCCCGACGGCAAGGCGGGCAGCCCCTACGGCGACGCCATCCAGGTCGTGGACGGCGTGCCGCCCTTCCAGTTCGAACTGGTCGACGACATCGCCGCGACCGTCATCGTGGACGGCGAGCCGGTCTTCGACGTGACCTACGCCTCGCCGGCCGCCCCGACGGTGAACACCACGGTGAAGGGCGGGACGCCCTTCACCCTGGCGGGGGACGGGACCTCCTCCAACCAACTCTTCGACGGCAGCCCCGCCACCTACCCGGCCCCGGCCACCTTCGGCCCCTACGACCCGATGCCCCCCGAGGGGCTCTACCTCCAGGACACGGGCGCCGGCGCCGGCACCATCTCCGGCACCCCGCGGCGCTTCGGGAACTTCACGATCTACGTGCACGTGA
>JAPKHB010000364.1 GCA_026647295.1 Planctomycetota bacterium
GATCGCCGGGTTGCGGGTGACGCGTTCGGCGCCGCTTTTTTGATATAAAGCGGGCATGAAACACGCATCCCGTGCGGGCGGCCGATGAGCGCGCCCGCGGTCTCACTGCGCACCGCGTCCGCCCCCGCGGGCCCCAAGCCCTAGGCCGAGAAGGTGAGCCGGCGGCGATCCTCGTCGGAAACCTCGACGAAGCCCGCCGGCTCCATGGCGTAGGAAGCCCGGCCCTGGCTCAAGGAGCGCACGGTGGTGCTGTAGCCGAACATCTGGGAGAGCGGGACCCGGCCCTTGAGCACCCGCAGTTCGCCCCGCACGTCGTCCCCCTCCAGGACGGTGCCCCGGCGGACCAGATCGGAGCTGATCGGCCCCACGAACTCGGGGGGGGTGGTCACCTCGATGCGCATGATCGGCTCCAGGATGACCACCCCGGCGGCCTCCGCCGCCTCGGCCGCGGCCTGCCCGGCCGCCGCCTGGAAGGCGGTGTCGGTGCTGTCGGTCTCGTGGGCCCGGGCCCCCACGAGGCGCAGGGTCACGTCGACCACGGGGAAGCCCAGGCCCAGGCCTCCGGCCGCCGCGAAGCGGGCGCCCTCCTCCGCGGCCCGGACGAACGCCGGGGGGAGGTCCGCCGGGGCAAGCCGGCTCTCGAAGCGCACCCCCGCGCCGGCCGGCGCGCCCTCGACCTCCAGCGTCACGGCGGCCACCTGCTCCTTGCCGGCGATCACGCGCTGGAAGGTGACCTCCGCCCGGCCCCGGCCCCGGACGGTCTGGCGGTAGGACACCCGGGGGCGGCCCACGTTGGCCTCCACGCGGAAGTCCCGCAGCAGCCGGTTGCGCAGCACCTCCAGGTGCAGTTCCCCCATGCCGGAGATGATCGTCTGGTCGGTCTCCGGGTCGCGGCTCACCCGGAAGGTGGGATCCTCGCGGGCGAGCCGGCCCAGGGCCTCCTCGAGGCGCTCGCGCTCGGCCGCGCTGCGCGGCTCGATCGCCATGCTGATCACCGGCTCCGGGAACCGGATCGGCTCGAGCGCGATCGGGGCGTCCTTGTCGCACAGGGTGTCGCCCGTCGCGGTGAGCTTCAGGCCGACCAGGGCGACGATCTCGCCGGCCTGCGCGGAGTCCACCGACTCGCGCTCGTTGGCGTGCATGCGCAGCACGCGCATCCCCCGCTCGTGTTTGCCCAGGCGCGGGTTGTAGAGCCCCTTGCCCTGGCGCAGCGTCCCGCTGTACACGCGCACGAAGGTGAGGTCGCCGTGGCTCTCGGTGATCACCTTGAACGCCAGGGCGCACAGCGGACCCTGGGGATCGGGGGCGCGCGCGACGGGCCGGTCCGGATGCCCGGGCTCGTGCCCGTGCACCGCGCCGACGTCGAGCGGGCTGGGCAGGTACGCGACCACCGCGTCCAGCAGGGGCTGGATGCCCTTGTTGCGCAGCGCCGCGCCCGCAAGGACCGGGTGGACGGCGCAGGCCAGGACCGCGCGACGCAGGGCGGGCACCAGCACGTCCGGGCCCACGTCGGTGCCCTCCAGGAAGGCCTCGGCCACGCGGTCGTCCAGGTCGGCCAGGCCCTCCACCAACTCCGCCCGCCGGTGTTCGCACTCCTCGGCGAGGTCGGGCGGCACCGCCTGGCGCACCACCGTGGCGCCCTGCTCGCCCTCGAAGGTGACGAACTCGCGCGCGACGAGGTCCAGCACGCCGCGAAAGGTGTCGGCGCGGCCGACGGGCGCCGTGAGCGGAACGATCCGGGCGCCCAGGCGATCCCGGATGGTCTGGCAGGCGCCGTCGAAGTCGGCGCCGCCGCGGTCCATCTTGTTGACGAAGCACAGCCGGGGCACCCGGTAGCGCTCGGCCTGGTGCCAGACGGTCTCGCTCTGGGCCTCCACGCCGTGGACGCCGTCGAAGACGATCACCGCGCCGTCCAGCACGCGCAGGCTGCGTTCCACCTCGGCGGTGAAGTCCACGTGGCCCGGGGTGTCGATGAGGTTGAGTTGGTGGTCCTGCCAGGGGATGGTCGTCGCGGCCGCCGTGATGGTGATGCCCCGGGCCTGCTCCTCGGGCAGGTAGTCCATCTTGGCCGCGCCCTCGTGCACCTCCCCGATGCTGTGCTCCTTGCCCGTGTAGAACAGCACCCGCTCCGAGACCGTCGTCTTCCCCGCGTCGATGTGGGCGCAGATGCCGAAGTTCCGGATCCGGCTCAAGTCGCTGGACGGTGGCATGGCGCTCCTGGGGACGGGAAGCGCCCGAGCATACCCGCCGCGCAACGGGGCTCCACCCCCGATCGTGGCTTTGGACCCGGCGCGCCCCCGGGGCGCGACGCCCGCCGGCCGCGGCGAAGCCCCGGCCCGCGGACGGCCTACTTCAGGTGCGCGCGGAAGGCCTGGCGGAACTTCTCGACCTTCGGGGCCACCACCGCGGCGCAGTAGGGCTGGCGGGGGTTGCTCGGCATGCTCGGCCCACGTCAGGTAGAGCGTGCCTTGCGAGGGGCCGCTGCTGCGGTCGACGGCGAGAGCCGGGAAGTTCGGGGCCGCGTCAGCGCGCACGCCAGCACGGTAGTAGGGGTAGACGCGTGCGATGTACGTGCCCGGCGGGTCCCTCCAACCGAGCGGCGTGGCGTTGAGATTGTCGAGCATGCTCGCGACGGCGATCGCCGGCGAGAAGGACGCGCCGTGGTCGGTCGAGCGCCGCAGCAGCACCTGGCCAAGCGCGTAATCCACCCACGTCACGACCAAGGTGCCGCCCGGGGCCACCACCATGCTCGAACCGTTGCAGTTCGGGCTGCTCAGCACCACCGGCGACGACCACGTGAGGCCGCTGTCGAGCGAGCGGATGAACCGGATCGGATAGACATAGTCGTCGAAGCGGTGCGTGTAAGCGAAGTAGACCGCGCCGATCGCGGGGTCGCTGGCAATCGACTGGACATCGTCCGGGTAGCCGTCGGACGTCACGGCGCGCACGGGAGTGTTCCAACTGGCCTGCTCGGCCTGAGGCCGACGGTAGTGGTAGTGAGTCGATGTCAGGACCATGAGGTCCACGGCGCCCGCAGTATCTAACGCAAGAGCGAACGGTGGACTCGCCCCGTTTCCGGAGAGCAAGAGCGGCAACGCGGCCTCGTTCGTCCACGTCGCGCCGCGATCCAGGGAGTAGCCGTAACTGATGCTCGTCGGGGAGACATCGACGCCTCCCCAAGCCCCGAAGACTCGGGCCCCGACGGCTCGCAGTTGCGGGTCGACGTAGATGTTCGAGATCCCCGACGACAGTTGCTGCTCCGGTAGCGCGGTCTGGGCCGAACCTGGCAGCACGCACGCCAACAGGAATGCCAGCCACGTCCCGATACGGATGAGCGCGTGCGTCAAGGCCGCAACTGCCGCCCGGCCGTGGCGCGCCGCCGGTCCTCCAACGTCGCCGTTCACGGCAGCACCACGAGCTTGCGCTGTGCCCGGTACGTACCGGCGATCAGTCGGTAGGTGTAGATCCCTGGCGCCACCCGGGCGCCACCTGAGTGCCGCAGGTCCCACTCGAACGCCTGCCTTCTCGCTTCGAATGCTCCCTCGATTCGGCGCACTCGTCGGCCCTGCGCGTCGAAGATCTCCAGACGGGCGCTGGTGCGGATCGGCAGG
>JAPKHB010000365.1 GCA_026647295.1 Planctomycetota bacterium
CTCGAAGAGGTTGTGTTCGATCGCCGCCACGCGCGTCGCGCCCGTGAGCTCCACGCACGCCCGCCGCCCGCCCACGCGGTTGAAGCGCAACTCGGCGTCCCGGTCGTCGGCGAGCCTCAGGCCGACCTCGGCCCCGAGCACCTCGTTGCCCAGGAGATGGTTGCGCGCCGAGTCCGTTTCGCGGCGCTGGCCGAAGGCGCCCTCCCGCAACTCGCGGTCGTCGTCCCACCACAGGTGCACGCCGACGCGCCCCCCGCGGATCCGGTTGCCCACGAGGCGGTTGTCCTGGCCGTGCTCGATGGAGATGCCGGCGCTCGTGTTGTCGGCGAGTTGGTTGTCCGCCACGAGCGTGTCGGAGCTGTAGCCCGCCCAGACGCCGTGTTCGGAGTCGTCGCAGCGGTTGGCCACGAAGGCGTTGCCCGTGCTGAAGGTCGCCTCGATCGCATTGGCCACGGCGTGGGAGAGGTCGTTGCCGTACACGAGGTTGTCGTTGGAGCCCCCCGTGCCGGTCCGCTGGGTCGTCTCGTGCCCCGCGTACAGGAACAGGCCGTCTCCGCCGTGGGTGGCCGAGTTGCGCGCGATCAGGTTGCGGGCGCACTGTTCGAAGAGCAGGATTCCCGCGGAGTCCTGGCCGCGGGCGTACACGCCGTGGCTGTAGCCCCGGACGCACCAGTCGCAGCGGTTGTGCGAGACCTCGTTGTCCGAACTGCGGTAGAGCGCGACGCCCCAGCCGCTGTTGAACGAGTAGTCCCCGTCCACCACGCGGACCCTGCGGCAGCGGGTGAGCAGCACCCCGTTCTGCCCGTCGCGGACCCGGCAGCCGCGCAGCGTGGCCCCGTCGCACTCCGTGAGCGAGAGGCCCGCCCCGTAGCGCGCCTCCCACTCCCCGGCGTCGTTGTGGTGGGGCCAGAGCCAGTCGGCCGGGTCCTCGCGCTCGGGCGTGCTCGCGAGCCGCTGGCGGAAGTTCCCCGAGGCGTCCAGGCCCTCGACCGTGAGGTCCGGCGCGCCCACCGCCTGGAGGCCGACCTTGAAGCCCCGGACGCGCCCGCCCCGGATGCGCACGCCGCGCGCGCCCCGCACGGCGATCCCCACGCCCCGGTACCCGTCGGGCGACGTGCCCGCGGGCGCGCCGAGCAGGGTCGCCCCGGTCAGGTCGAGTTCCGTGCCCTCGGCCTCGACGCGCAAGGCCCCCGCGCCGTCCGGGTCCACGAGGGCGTAGGTGCCCGGGCGCAGCCGGCAGCGGCCGACGAGCACCTGCCCCGGTTCGAGCGCGTCGATCCAGCGCCAGGCGGGCCCTGCGGCCTCCTCGGCCCGCGCGCCGGCGCCCGCGGGCAGGCACAGCGCGAGCAGCCAGGCCGCGCGCCACGGCGCGCCACGGCGCCGCCGGGCCGGTCGGGCCGACTCGCGCACGTTCCGGGGGCGTTGCATCCCGGCCGAGTCTATCCGCTGCGGCATCGTTCCGAGCCTTGGGCCCCCACGGGTAGGCTGCGCCCGATGGGCCGGCTTGGATCCTCGTCGGTGGGGCTGGGGGCCCCGTTGCTCTGTGGTCTGCTGGCCTTCGCCCTGGCCGGCCGGGCCGGCGCCGAGGAGGAGGCGCAGGCCGCGCGGCGCTTCGCCCGCGAGCAACTGCTGCGCACCGCCGCCCAGGCGGTGGACGCGGCCCGCATCGAGGGCCCGGGGCTCGCCGAGTTGCGCGAGGCCCTCGCGCAGCGGCGGGCGGCGCTGGCCGGGACCCCGGGGGCGGCGGCGGCGCTGGAGGCCGCCGGCGAGTTGCTGGGGGCGGCCGAGGGCCCGGCGGGCCTCCTGGCCGAGGCCGCGCGCCTGGGTCTCTGGCTGCGCGAGGAGACCCCGGCCGGGGCCGTGCTGGTGCTCGTCGACCCGACGCGCAACGGCGCGCCGGCGGCGGAACTCCCCCCCGAGGTGCCCGCCGAGCTCACGGAGGCCCAGCGCGACGCGTTCAAGCGCCACGCGCTGCGGCTCAAGCTGCGCGCCGACGACGCCACCCTGCCCGTGCCCGGCATCGACGGGCTGCGGGCGCTGGCGCGCACGCCCCGGGAGGGCTTCCGCCGGGCCCTGGTGCTGCCCGACGAACTGGGCTGGGACCTGTGCCGCGCGCTCGTGCGGGCCTGGCAGCGCCAGGCCGAGGTGCGCCGCGAGGCCTACGCGAAGGAAGCGCCGCAGGGGCACGTGAACGAGGGCACCGTGCGGGAGAAGCGCGAGCGCGTGGAGCGCGTGCGCCGGCGCGAGGCGGCGCTGGTGGAACTGCGCACGCGCCTGGAGGGGGCGCTCGACGAGATGGCGGCGGCGGAGCGCCACTGGCGCCGCCAGGCCGGGCGCATCGGCTTCCAGGTGGAGGACGCCAAGCGGCGCGCCGAGGCCGGCGAGGCGCCCGCCGGGGGCGACCCGCCGCTGGGCGTGCTCGAGCTGGAGGAACTGGTCGCGGAGCAGGAACTCCGCCTGCTCTACCTGGCCGTGCGCCGCACCGAGACGCGGCTGGCGCTCCTGGGCGACGCGCTGCGTGCCGTGGAGGGCGAAGCGCTCGCCGCCGATGCGGTGCTGCGGCGCTTCGACGACGAACTCTCGCGGCTGCGCCGTGAACGCCAACTCGACCGCCTGCACTACGACGCCGGCGAACTGGCGCAGCTCATCAAGGAGACCCGCCAGGAGCTCGAAGGCCTGCCCGCGGACCAGCGGCCGCTGCGCGAGCGGTACCTCGCGGGGGCCGAGGCGCTGCTCGAGCTCAACCAGGCCGCGGCGCAGGCCGTGCAGATCCGCCAGCGGCTGGAGGTGGGCGCGCCCCGGGCCCCGGCCGGGGAACCGGCCGCCGGCGCCCCGGCCGAGGGCCCCGTGCGTCCCCCGGCCGAGGCCGGCGCCCCGGACCTGCTGGCCGAGTTCCGGGCCCCTGCGCCCGAGTCCATCGACGAGGCCTACGTGCGCCGCGCCCGGGCGCAACTGGACGGCCCCGCCTGGACCGCCGCCGTGGTCGCCGCGAACTACGAGGCCGCCGACGTGCTGGCCGGGGCGCTGCGCCGGGCCCTGGCCCAGGCCGAAGCCATCCGGCCGCTCACGGAGCGCAGCGCGGCGCTGGCCCGCGTGGCGCAGGAGCACCTGGAGGCCGTGGCGGGCGGGGCCCGGAACTGGGACCTGCGCTTTCGCGCGCGCGACGCCCTGCGCCGCCAACTCCCCTCGGCCCGCGACGCCTTCGACGAGACGGTCCGGGGCATCGAGGAGCAGCGCCGGCGGGCGCAGGAGCGCCTGGGGGTGCTGGCGGAGTTCCGGCGCGCCCTGCTCGGGCTCGGGGACCGGAGCCTGGGGGTGCGCGAGCACCGCCGCCTCACCGGGGAGCGGCTCGGCGCGGCGCTCACCGAGGCCGCCGCCGGCCTGGTCGCCGTGCGCCGCTGGCTGCTCCTGGAGGACGAACCCCACCTGGGCACCTTCGTCGCGCGCCACGCGCTGGCCCTGCTGCTCGACGACCGCTCGCTCCCCGACTACCTGCGCGGCCTCGGCCTGCTGCCGCCCGACCGCTGAGCGGCGGCCGGGCGGGACGGGCTGCGGCGGCGCCCGCCGCGCCGGCCAGCCC
>JAPKHB010000366.1 GCA_026647295.1 Planctomycetota bacterium
GCAGCGCCGCGCGTAGTTCGCCGCGTCCAGCAGCGTGCGCAGGTCGCGGGGGTCCAGGTCCAGGGCGTGGGCGAGGGACTCGCCCGCGTCCTTGAGCACGCCCGGATCGCGCGAGCCCAGGAACTGCGACATGTACACCGCCATCATGCCGCGGTGGACCGAGGGGGTGCGGGGGAAGCGCTCCATCAGCGTGTTCAGCCGGCGCAGCGCCTCGATCCAGCGCGCCCGGTGCATGTCGGCCTCCACCGCGAGCAGGCCGGCGGTCACCACCCCCGGATGCGCGTCGGCCAGCGCCACGGCCTGGTCGGCCGCGCGCTCCACGCCGCGCCGCGCGCGCTCGAGGGCGTCCGGGTCGTCGGGGTGGCCCTCGGCGATGGTCCGGCGGGCGAGCGCGGCGCCCAGGTCGAGTTGCGCGCGCCGCAACGGCGGCAGCGGGTCCCCGGGCCGGCGCGCCTCGAGTACGCCGTAGTCGGCCCGGGCCGCCTCGCGATCCCCCTGGCGGGCGTGCACGATGGCCTTGAGCAGCACCGTCGCGTCGAGCAGCGTCCCGGCGGGCCCCGGCGCGTCCGCCGGCAGGGTCGCCAGCACCCGCCGCAGCGCCTCGAGCGCGCCGGCCTCGTCGCCGGTCACGAGCCAGGCCGTGGCGGTGAGCACCCCGGCGGCCGCCTCCGCGACCCACGGCTCCGGGGCGTCGAGCAGCGCCACGGCCGGACGCAGCCACGCCAACTCGTCCTCCAGGGGCGCAAAGCCCAGGTCCAGGCGGCGCAGCGGCGGTCCCAGCGCGCGCGCGAGCACCTCCGCCGCGGCGCGGCGCGCGCCGGGGCCCTCGGCCTCGCGGGCGAGCAGGGCCGTCTCCAGCGCCGCCGTGCGCGCGATCAGCCCGGCGATCCACTCCTGCTCGGGGGCGAGGTCCAACGCCTGGCGGTAGCGCGCCCGCGCGGCGGCGAGCCGCCCGCGCTCGGCCAGGGCGTCGCCCGCGAAGACGTGGGCCTCGTAGCGCGAGTCCTGCGCCTGGAGCGCGAGGTCGAAGTGGTGCACCGCGTCGTCCAGGAGCCGCGCCTCACCCCGCTCGCGGCCCGCGGAAAGGCGCGCCCGGCCCAGCATCACGTGGATGTCGGCTTGCAGGCGCGAGCCCTTGGGGTGCCGCGGGTCGCGCTCCTGCAACTCGCGCAGGAGCGCCTGGGCGCGGTCGCCGTCGCGCTCGACCTCGAGGGCCACCGTCGCCAGCGCGTAGATCAGGTCGGGCGACCGGCCGTGGCGGCGCTCGGCGTCCTCGAGCACGCGCCGCGCGCCCGGGCCGTCGCCGGCGCGCGCGAGCACCGTGGCGAGCTGCAGCGCGGCGGGCAGGTAGCGCGGGTTGAGCCGCCAGGCCTCGCGCAGGTGCCGCACCGCCTCCTCGCGTGCCCGCGCGGCCCGCCCGGCGGTGGAGCGGCCCTCGACCTCCCGCTCGAGCAGCGTGCCGTAGTTGTAGTGGAACTCGAACTGCGTGGGGTCGAGCGCCACCGCCGCCCGGTAGGCCAGGCTCGCGGCCCGCAGGTCGCCGCGCGCCTCGAGCGCGAGGCCCCGGAAGTTCTCCGCCTTGCCCGCGACCGTGGAGGGGTCTTCGCGCACCATCTCGTGGCGGGCCAGCGCGCGCGCCGCCCGGAGCGCGAGGTTCGCCTCGTCGAGCAGGTCTTCGACGCGCCCGAGCCCCAGCAGGCCCGCGGCCCTGAGGAGCCGGGCGCGCACGACCAGTTCGGGGCGCGGCCCCAGCGAAAGCGCCCGGTCCGCGTCGGCGAGCGCCGCCTCGTAGGCGCCCGTCTCCACGCGGGCCTCGCCCCGCTTGAGCCAGGCCAGCGCGCTGTGGGGCACCTTGGCCAGCGTGTCGGACCACGCCCGCTCGGAGTCCTGGAACACCGCGGTGCGCGCGTTGGCCGCCGCCCCGAGGGCCACGACCAGGCCGGCCAGCAGCCAGCCCCGCGCCCGGCCCGCCCGGGCGAGCCCAAGGCCCGCCAGCAGGTAGACCCCGATCGCGGGCACGTAGAGGTACCGGTCGGCCATCAGCGTCGCGGTGCGGGGGAAGAGGTTGTTCACCGGCGCGAGGCCGAGGATCCAGAAGCCGGCGGCCAGGGCCGCCACGGTCCGGCCGCGCCGTAGCCCCCAGAGCAGCGTCCCCAGGACCAGGATCCCGAGCAGGAGGCCGGCCCACACCCGCGGGTCGCCCGCCGCGCCGGCCGGCGCGACGGCGTAGTCGAGCGCGAGCCCCCCGGGCCACAGCAGGTGGAAGAGGTAGCGGGCGTGCACGCCGGCCATGGCCAGGAACAGCGCCCCCGCGCCCACGCCGTGGTCGACGCCCCCCGGCCCCGCGCCCAGCGCGATCCAGGCGTCCAGGCCCACGCCGAGCAGCGCGATCCCCACCCAGGGCCCGAGCCGCGCCGCCACCCGGGTCCGGGGTTCCCCGCGCCCCTCGCCGCGGCGCCAATGCCACTCGTCCAGGGCCACCAGCCCGGCCCAGGGCCACACCGTCCCCTTGGTGAGGCCCGCGGCCGCAAAGCCCAGCAGCGCGCCCGCCGAGAGCGCCCGCCCGCGGGCGCGCCCCCGCCGGTGGGCCAGGTGCGCCGCCAGCACGAGGACCAGCGCGAGCACGTCCTTGCGGCCGGACAGCCAGGCCACGCTCTCCACGTGCACGGGGTGGACCGCGAAGAGCGCGGCGGCGGCGAAGGCCGCAAAGGGCGCCAGCCACGCCCGCAGCAGCGCGTAGAGCAGCCAGGCCGCCAGGGCGTGCAGCAGCCAGTTGATCCCGTGCGCCACCTGGGGCATGGCGTCACCGAACGCCGCGTCCACCTTGAGGCTCAGGAAGTAGACCGGCTTGTACGCGTACCAGGTCGGGTCGAAGGGGTTGAGGAGTTCGGCCACCGTGCGCGAACGCGTGAGCTCCATCACCTGGGGGTCGTCGTAGTTGAGCGGCCCGTAGCCGCCCACGAAGCCGCCGCCGAGGCCCGCGTGGCCGAGCAGCGCGAGCGCCACGACCGCCCAGCCCAGGGCGCGCGCCGACGGCGGGGGCGGCGCGGCGGGCACGGGGGGGGTGCGGGGCCTCATCGCGACGCAGCCTCCCCGTGGCGCCCGTCCCCGTCGAGGAAGTGCCGGGCCCACCACTCGATCAGCAGCAGCGAATAGAGGGCCCGGTCGTGCGCGGGTCGCTCCGCGTCCAGCAACGCGCCCACGGCGCGCGCGTCCCACCAGCCCCGGCGCGCGAAGGCCGGGTCCGCGACCCACGCGCGCACCCGCGCGCGGCCCGCCCCCCGCGCGGCGCGCGCAAAGGGCGTCGGGAAGCCGCGTTTGCGGGGGTCGGTGCGCACGGCCTCGGGGATCCGGCCGGCCAGCGCCGCCCGCAGCGCGCGCTTGCCCTCGCCGTCGGGGCCGATCAGGGCATCCAGGCCCAGCCCCGCCGCGACCCGGGGCACCGCGCCCAGGCACAGCACCGGGCGCGCCTCCACCCCGTGGGCCATGAACACGCGGTCCTCGACGTGCAGCAGGGCCGCCAACTTTCGTGTCGAACGTCGCGCGCGTCCCGACGCTGAACGAGACCGACG
>JAPKHB010000367.1 GCA_026647295.1 Planctomycetota bacterium
AAAGCCGTGGAGGACGACGCGTGGTCTTCCCACGCGAGGACGACGAAGGGCCCCGAGCGCCCCCTCCCGGTGCGCCGCACGTCCGGACCTCCGACCCCTGAACGCATACGGCCGGGCTCACGCCAGGCGCGGCGGTCGCAGGCCCTCGTTGAGGCTGCCCGAGCGCAGCCCCTCCAGGTCGAGCGCCACGTACCCGAAGCCCGCCTCCTTGAGCGCCCGGACCACCGCCTCGCGCACCGACGGCGCGAGCAGCGCGGGCAGGTCCACGAGCGGGACCTCGACGCGGGCCACCGGGTCGTGCACGCGCACACGCACCGCGCGAAAGCCCAGGGCCTTGAGCGCCCGCTCGGCCTGCTCCACGCGGCCGAGCCCCTCGCGGGTGACGCGCGTGCCGTACGGGAAGCGGCTCGAAAGGCAGGCCTCGGCGGGCTTGTCCCAGGTTGGAAGGCCCCGGGCGCGGCTCAAGGCGCGCACCCACTCCTTGGTGAGGCCCGCCTCGAGCAACGGCGAGCGCACGCCGTGGCGCTCGGCGGCCGCCCGCCCGGGGCGGTGGTCGCCGGCGTCGTCGGCGTTGGTCCCGTCCAGCACGTGCGCGAGGCCCCGCTCCCCGGCCACGCGGCGCAGTTGCCCGTAGAGGTGGTCCTTGCAGTGGAAACAGCGGTCCGGCCGGTTGCGCTGGAAGGCCTCGATCTCGAGTTCGTGCCCGTCCAGCGCCAGGTGCGCGACGCCGGCCTCGAGGGCCTGGGCGCGGGCGGCCTCGAGTTCCTCGGGCGGAAGGCTCTCCGAGCGGCTCGTGACGGCGAGCAGCGCGGCGGGCCCCAGCGCCTCGGCGCAGAGGTCAAGGAGGAGGGCGCTGTCCACTCCGCCGGAGAGGGCCAGCAGCGCCCCGCCCTTGAGCCCGCCGAGGATCCCGAGGACGCGGGCGCCCGCCTCGGCCAGGTCCGCCGGCGGCGGCGGCGGGGCGGGCGGCGGGTCCGCCCGGGGGGCCGCGGCCCGGCCCGGGCCTGGGTCCGGGCCCGGGACGCCCTGGGTCGGCAGGTCGAAGCAGGCGCGGTCGCTCACACGGCCAGAGCCTACCTCGGCCCGCCCCCCGCGCCGCGGCGCGCCCCAAAGGAAGGCGGGCGGCGCGCCTGCCGCACGCCGCCCGCCCAAGCGGAGCCTCGCCCGGCCCGCGGCCGGGCGCCCCGATCCGGGTCGCCGGATCAGTTGCCGTAGCTGAAGCGGATGTCCCAGCGGTCCAGGAAGGGACCCGCGTCGAACGGCCCGACCGTGCTGGGCAGGTAGACGGTGATGCGGAGTTGGATGAACTCGCAACCGTTCAGGTTCGCGATGCCGGCGCCCACGTTGCCCGGGGGCAGGGTGGGGATGTCGCCGCCCGGAGGCTGGCCCAGGTGCCAGGTCGGCAGGTTCACGACGCCGCTGTCGCGGAAGTGGCCGACCGTGTAGAAGCCCGTGGCCGAACCCAGGTCCACGCCGCCGTCGGGCAGGATCTGGTAGCCCTGGGCCTCGATCAGGATCGAGGTCATGCCGACCCCGCGGCTCCCGACCACCGTCACGCCGGCCTTGAAGTCTTCCTGGACGCCGTAGTTCTGGACCGGGTCGATGAAGGTCGGGTTGAGCGGACCGGCCCCGAAGGGGTGCGTGAGCGCCTGCGGCTCGAGGCCGCCGCCCTGGAAGCGCGTGGCGTCGAACACGCCGCGGTAGAAGCCGGTGCTGCCCTCGCCGGGCACCACGGTCCCGCCGGTGAGGCCGGTGATGACCGAGTCGCCGTCCTCCATCACGATGCGGCCCCAGCCGCCGGCGCCACCGTTGTTGATGTTGCCGCCGCCCGAGGTCGGCACCCCACCCGAGCCGCCCGTGCCGCCCGCGGCGCTCAAGGTTCCGCCGTTCACGTTGATGTTGTCGGGGGTCAGCAGGCGGATGCCGCCGCCGCTCCCGCCGCCGCCGCCGCCCGAGCCGTTGTAGAAGCCGGCCGCGCCGTTGCCGCCGCGCCCGCCCGTGGCGTCGATGGTGCCGAAGACCTCGATCTTGGCCTGGCTGGTCAGGTCGACGAACCCGCCGCCCGCGCCGCCCGCGCCGCCGGTGCTGTCATAGCCGGCGAAGCTGGTCGCGGTCATGTCGCTGTAGCCGGCCGCGCCGCCGCCGGAGCCCGACGAGGGCGTGAGCATGCGGTCGGCGTTGGCACCGCTCGGGTAGACCCCGCCGGCCGCGCCGCGCGCGCTGCCCACGAACGTCGTGCTCGGCCCCAGCAGGGCCGTGCCCGCGGTCCCGGCCAGGGAGTGGCCGCCGCCGCCGCCCGAGGCGGAGGTGCCGCCGCCGGAGAAGGAGGTCTTGTTGGCCGCGGTGTTGCCCTGTCCCGCGCCCACGCCGCCCAGGGCCCCCTGGCCGCTCGGCGAGCCGAAGCCGCTGCGGCCGTCGTCGCCGTAGGTCCCGCCGCCGATCGTCTTGGAGTTGCCGCCGTTTCCGCCGCCGGCCACGCCCACCCCGCCGATGGCGGCGCTGGGGCTCGTCGAGCTGTTGGTGTTCTCCCCGTTGCCGCCGCGGCTGTTGGGCGCGCCGCCGGCGTTGTCGCCCGTTACGCGCAGCACGCCGCCGTTCTCGATCAGGATCGCGCCCTGGACCAGGATGATGGCCGGGTTCACGCCCACGATGCGCACGTTGACGCCGTTGCGGATGCGGAAGCTGGCGAACTCCCAGATCACCGCGGTGGAGCCGTCGGTGTCGTTGATGCAGGTGTTCGTGCTGCCGGTGTCGAGCAGCACGTTGGAGGGCGACGGCGGGTCGAAGATGTCCTTGATGCCGTCGTTGGCCTGCCGGTCGAGGCTGCACAGCGAGGCCGGGGTCTCGGGCTTGGCGGGCGAGGTGAGGACCGCGCCGTTGTCGCCGTCGCCGGCGAAGAGCATGTAGCCCTGCACCTTGCTCGGGGCCCGGGCCGAGTTGATGTCGGCCGTGCTGGTCTCGGTGTCAAACGGGGTCTCGCCCGCCACCTCGAGCCGGTAGGAGCCGCTCACCGCGGGCAGGTTCTCGGTCGTGAAGCTCATCACGAACGGAACCAGCGGCGCGCCGCCGAAGTCCTCGATCGCAAAGCTCAACTCGACGACGATCAGGCAGTTGTCCGGGAACTCGCCGAAGTCCGGCGTGATCACGATGAGGGTGCCCTGGAACGACTGCACGAGGTCGATGCTGGCCAGGATGCGCTGGGGCGTGGGCAGGGTGGTCGAGACGCTCGCGCCCCAGTCGTAGGGGTCGCCCGGGTTCTGGTCGGCCGTCGAGCCGCCGAAGTAGAAGCCCGACGGGTTCCCGTTGGGGGCGAGCACGCCGCCCGTCGGGTCGCCGAACTGGTAGATGTGGAAGCGAACGCTCGTCAGGTCCACGGTGCAGGGGTCCAGGTTCTCGCTCATGGTGAGCACCACCTGGTTGCCCTGCTCCACCGTCACCGCCTGCTCGCCGTTGGCCGGGGAGGTCTGCACGACCACCGGCTGCGCGCCGATACACTGCCGGTTCAGCTGGTCCATAACATTGCGCGGCGCTGTGCCCGTTTCTAGCGTGGCGACGGCACGGCGCAGGA
>JAPKHB010000368.1 GCA_026647295.1 Planctomycetota bacterium
TGGCGTTGCTGGTGGCGGCCGGCCTCGCGGCCGGAATGCTGGCCTGGCTCCGCCACGGGGTGGGCCGCGGCACGGAGCGGGCGATCGAGCAGTTCCTCGTCCGGATGCTCCAGCCCGAGGACCTCTACGTCGGCGACCTGACCACCCCGGACCTCGCCATCCACTACGGGCCCCAGGAGATGCAGCGGCGCGGACGGATGTACCGCCGTCTCCTGGGCAAGGACCCCCCGCCGCGGGTGGAGGTGCTCCGGGAGGAGGAGAGCACCGGCCCGGGCGGTGAGCCGCTACTCCAGGTGGACGCCCGCCTGCACTTTGCCAAGGGCAGCGTGGACGGCACCTTCGAGTTCCTGTCGCTGCCGGAGAAGGGGTGGCGGATGCACCGCTTCGAGGTCACGATCCCGCCCGAGCTGCAGATGCCGCCGAACCGGGAGATGCTTCGGCGCGCGGCGGCCAAGCTGGGCGAGTTCTGGGGTCGCTACCGCGCCGACAACATGGAGCAGGTCATGCACCCCGCCCTGCTGGCCCGCCTGCCCCGGGCCGACCTGCAGCGGCTGACCGAGAAGGACGTGGAGCGGCGGGGGGAGTTCCAGGCGGTGACCGACCTGGAGGTGGAGGAACCCGAGCCGCGCACGGCGCGCGTGACCCTCACGATCGCCTACCAGCGCGCCCAGGTCCGCGTGCGACTCGACTTCGTCTGGGAGGACTCCCAGTGGTTGTTGAGCGACCTGGGAGAGGTGCCCTGACACCCGGCAGCCGTGGGCGAAAGCCCCGGATCTTCGAGCCAGGGAACAGGTAACCAGGTAATCGGGCCACGGGCGGAGGCGGAGTCCTTGTGACGGCTGGCCCCCGGCGACCGGCCGGCGAGGCTGCCGCCCGGCGTCTTGGCGCGAGCGCTAGAAACGCCGTTGCCACCGGGCCGTCGACCCCCGTCCGCCCCGTCGGGACGGCGCGGCTGCGGTGGCACCCGAACGCGCCCCAGGGCGCTCCCCAGGGGTTCAATGGGCAGGTGCCCGTGACACCTCCCCCCTCCCCGGCCGGCCGAGCCGTCGGGCCCGGTGCGCCCCCGGGCGCTGCCCTCCCGCCGGGCCGTCGTCGGGCGGCCCTGCGGATCGCAGCGTGCGCCGCGTTGCTCCTCGGGGGCTGCGGCGGCGACGGCGGACCCGCCGGGCGCGCGGCCGCCCCGGGCCCCGAACTCGAGCAGCGCTACGCCGGAAACGGCGCCCCGCTGGTGACCCTGCCCCCGCCCCACCGCCCGCCCCGCAACCTGGTCGTGCTGGTGCTGGACACCTTGCGCGCGGACATGGCGATCGGATCGGCACCCGAGGCCCCGATGCCGCGCCTGCGCGAGTTGGCCGCGCAGGGCGTCTCCTTCCGCAACGCCTGCGCCCCGGCGCCCTGGACCATCCCGTCCATGACGTCGCTGCTCACCGGCCTCCTGCCCACCGAGCACGGCTGCGCCGACGAACAGGCCCCGCGCCTCCAGGAGAGCGTGACGACCTATGCGGAGGTGCTGGCCCGCGCCTACGGCTACGAGACGGCCGTGTTCTCCGACGTGCCCTGGTACCGGGGCGGCACCGGCAGCATCCTGCAGGGGTTCGCGCGGGGCGCCCGCCCCAACGGTTCGCGCGTGCCGGGGCGCGAACCCCTCCACGGGGGGTACTCGTTGCACGCCACGGGGGACTCGCTGGACGCGTGGATCGCCGAGCGGGACGGATCCCGCCCGTTCTTCCTGCTGCTGCACAGCTTCGCCCCGCACGACCCCTACGGAGAGGCGAACCACCCCCACCAGGCCGCCTGGTCCGCCGAGGAGTGGCAGGCCTACGACCAGGCGATCGCCCGGCGCACGCTGCCCACGTCCCCGACGCCGGCCGAGTTGACCCGCATCTTCCTCACCGACGCGCTCGGGCGGGCGGCCTGCATGCGCGAGTACCCGTCGAGTTTCATGCCGACGGTGTGCCGCTTCCTGTGGGAGGGCTTCCGGAGCGGAGAGCACGCGCCGCTGGCCGCGGAGTTCCGGGCGGCCTACGCCGACGGCCTGCGCTGGGTGGACCGCGGGGTGGCCGACGCCGTGGCCGCCCTGGCGGAGCGGGGCCTCCTAAGGGACACGCTGCTGGTGATCACCTCCGACCACGGCGAGGCCTTCGGCGAGCACGGCACGGTCGGCCATGGCCACCACCTCCACGACGAACTCGTCCACGTCCCCCTGGTGCTGCGCGGCCCGGCGCCCTTCGACACGCCGCGGACGCTGGAGGCGTCGGTGGCCCTGATCGACGTGCTGCCGACCTTCTTCGACTGGGCGGGCCTGCTGGACGTGCCCGGCCGCCACGGCCGCAGCCTGCTGCCCCTGCTCTCCGCCGCCGGCCAGTCCCCCGAGGGCCATCCCGTCCTCGCGGAGGCGACCGTGCGCGGAGTGATGGTGGCCCCGGGGGTCCAGCGCCAGGTCGTCGCCGCACGCACGGCGCACTGGAAGTACGTCGCCGAACACGACGCCGTCCTGGGCACGGTCACCGAGCACGTCTACGACCTGCGTGCGGATCCCGAGGAGCGCGACGACCTGCTCCGGCGTTTCGCGCTGGCCGATCTGCCGCTCCCCGAGGCCTTCTGCCGCGCGCTCGAGGCCGCCCGGGGGCGCCTGGCCCCGGAGGTGGAGGCGGTGGACGCCCTGCACGGGACCCCCTACGGGGCGGCTTCGGGGGCCCTGACCAACTGGCGTCCGCCCGCCTCGCCGTGCAGCGACGAGGATCCCGCGCACGAGTGAGGGCTACGCGGCACGGCGCCCGGCGCTGGTAACCCGGTGACTGGCGCGCCCCGCGGAGCCGCGCCCGGGAAGCGGCGCCCCCGGCCGCGCGCGGGGAGAGACCTTCCCGCCGGCCAGGCGCCCCCGCGTTCAATGGACGCGCCATGCGCTGGTTCCTCCCCGCCCGGATGCTCGACTGGCGTGTGCCGGTCTTCGGCCTCGTGCTGGGCGCCCTGATCGCGGCCGTGGCCTGCGGCGACCGCCAGCCGCCGGCGGCGCCGGGGCCGCCCCCCTCGGAGCAGCGCTACGCGGCCGATGGCGCGCCGCTGGGTCCCGTCCGGCGCCCCGCCCGCCCGCCGAACCTGATCGTGCTGCTCGTCGACACGCTGCGCGCCGACGCGGCGGGTGCGGGGCCGGGCGAGGGCGTCATGCCAGGGCTTTCGGCCTGGGGTGAAGGCGCGGTCGGCTTCACGCAGGCCAGCACGCCGGCGGCCTGGACGATCCCCTCGGTGGCCACGCTGCTCACGGGCCTCCTGCCGCACGAGCACGGCTGCGTGGACCACGTGCAGACGCCCCGGCTGCTCGAGTCCGTGGTGACCTACGCCGAAGTGCTCGGGCGCGCCTACGGCTACGAGACCGCGGCGTTCACCGACGCGCCCTGGTTCCGCGGCAGCACGGGTAGCCTCCTGCAGGGGTTCCACACGGGGTCGGCGGGCCCCGGCGCGCGCCTGTCGCGCTCGCAGCCGACGGCCTCGGGGTACTGGCTCGCCGGCACGCCGGCCGTCCTGTCCCCGTGGCTCGCCGCCCGCGACCCCGCCCGCCCCTTC
>JAPKHB010000369.1 GCA_026647295.1 Planctomycetota bacterium
CGCCTTGACCCCCCCGCCCGCGGCCCCTACCCTCGCCCTCCTCCCATCCCCGTGGCTGCGTAGCTCAGCTGGTTAGAGCACAGGCTTCATAAGCCTGGGGTCACTGGTTCAAGTCCAGTCGCAGCTACCACATCTCTTGGCGTAGGGGAGCGCCGATTCCGTTCGCAGGTCACGCCCCACCAGTGACCCCACGCGAGGGCCGTCAGGCCCGAGCCAGAATAGGCGCCGTTGACGCGCACGCCCCCGAGCGCAGCGAGGGGGGCGGCGCGTTGGTTCAAGTCCAACCGCAGCTACCATACCGCTGAACGTAGGCGAACGCCGATGCCGTTCGCACGTCGCGCGGCACCAACGACCCCACGCGAGGGCCGTCAGGCCCGAGCCAGAGAACACGCCACGTGCGCGTCCCCCCGAGCGCAGCGAGGGGGCGGCGCGCTGGTTCAGGTCAGGTCGCAGCTACCACACTTCCTGGGGTGGAACCGTCCCCCACTGCGCCATGGCGCGTCCGGCGAACCGTCGGTTATCCTGGTGCCAGGGTCTGGATGCTCAGGGTACCGACAACCCTCTGTCCGCGATGCCGCCACCCGGCGCTGGCAGGTGCCGACCGCTGCGAATACTGCGGGCTCCGGCGCGCGGACTGGCAGCCCCGGGACAGCGGCGCAGGGCGGTCACGCGCATCGAGGCAGTTGCTGGCAATCGGAGTGCTCGGGGTCTGCGTGGCCGCCGCTCACCTTACCAGTTCGGCCGCTTCGGCGGCCCACAGGCTCCGCGAACTGCGTGCCGAGCAGCGTCGCCTCGCCGAGAAGTCGAGTACCGCGGGGCTCAAGGTCCGCACCGCGGAGCAGCGCATCGCAGCGCGCCTCCGCGAAGCGAACCTGTCGATGCAGGAGTACGAGCGCTGCGAGCGCGGGACGTACCCGGAGATCGACAAGGAAGTGGGTGCGCGGAACGACGCGGTGGCACGGGTCCTGGGCTTCGTCTTGCGACAGATGCGGGTCGAGGAGTTGATCGCGGGACATTGAGCGATGCCATGGCCCGCCCGACCGGATGCGCGCGGAGGGACGGTCCCCCTTGCTTCGGACCAGCCGGCGTTCCCTACACGCGTCGCCGCTGCACCGCGTTTCGGCCTCCTTGCACCAAGGTCGCGCCCGCCTGGAACAGTCGCCGGGCGGCATCCGGTCCGGACCGCCGCTGGGCACCAATCCCCAGGCCGCCGGGGGGAAGCCCGTGCAGGTCGAGAACGTGCGCTCGCGACTCGCGACCACTGGCGACCGCCCCCGGTCTCGCATAGGCTGGTTTGGCGTGACGCGGACCTCTGGGATCTTGCTCATCCTGCTGCTTGCCAGCAACACGGCGTGGTACCTGGCGCGTCAGGTGCGCACGACGGTGTGCCCCGACTACCGGCCAGACCACCCGTTGACCCACGCGGAGCCGCCGGGAACGGACCTCGAAGCGGAGGTCCGCTGGCTGAAGGATCGCCTTCATGCCCTCGAGGGGAGCCTGACGGGGCCTGCTCTCGCGATCCGCGCCGAGACGAACCGGCAGGCGCCCGCCTCGGCGCCAGCAGGCGTGCGCGAGGCCGATGCCGCCGCGGACGCAAGAGAACGGGAGGTGCGCGCCGCCCGGCTCACCAGCGAGTGGAGGGCACAGATCCTCCAGGTCCGGGACGCCGGACTGCGCAAGCACGGCCTGGTCGCGCTGGAGGACGCCATCTGGAACGGAACGCCGGAGTTGAAGGCCGCGGCCCTGCGCTCCCTGCACGCCATCCGTGCCCTTCCATTCGACAAGACCTCCCTGCGCCACGCCGTCCGTGGCCACCTGTCGGATCCGGACCCGCGGACCGCGGCGGCCGCCCGCGGGGCCGTGCTGGCCGTGGAACCCGAGCCGCAGGATCGCGAACGGCTCCTGGAACTGGCCCGCGCTGCGCCCCATGACCGATCGCTTCTGACCCCCTTGACGTGGCTCTTCGGGCGGCGCGTGGAAGGCCCCCTGGCCGACCTCTACGTCCAAGCCCTGGCGACGTCGGAGCCGGCTGCCGCGCGCGAGATCGCGGACAGCCTGCGAGGGGCCTGGGTGAGCGCGGAGGTCGAGGCGGCGGTGCTGGCCGCGTGGCGACGGGTCGGCCCGACAGAACGAGAACGAGGGTGGTTCCATATCCTGGGACAGGTCGAGCCAACGCGATCGGAGCGCGTACAGGTGCTCTTCGAAGCCTTGCAGGGTCGTGGGAACGGGGCCTCGCCAGATCTCCTCCGCCACGCCTTCCTCCCCCGGGTCCTGGATCCGGGGGCCGCAGAATCGGCCGCCCGCCTCGCGCTGGAGTGCCTTTCGAACGCGAGCGATCCGCACGTCGCGGAGACCTGCGTGCAGATCCTGGCCTGGCACGGCACGGCCGAACAGGCCATCGCGCTCGGACGCTACGCCGCAAACGAATTGGTTGCGCCGGCGCTACGGGCGCGGGCCGAAACCGTGGCCCGCGCCCTTGCCGGGCGGCGGTAGCGCCCCGCCAGGCGGCCGGCGGCCGGCCGTGTGCGCCGCCGCGTACACTGCAAAGGCCCCGCCGGGAGGGCGGCCGAGGGGGGCACACGCCGATGGACGCCACGACCCGGATCCGGCTGCTCGCGGCCGGTGACTCGCTCGCCGACCTGACCGCCCTGCTCCACCGCGCCTACGCCCCGCTGGCGGCGGCCGGGATGCACTTCGTCGCCTCGCACCAGAGCGAGGAGGTCACCCGCCGGCGCATCGAGGGCCGCACCTGCGTGGTGGTGGAGCGCCGCGGGCGCATCGTGGGGACGGCCACGCTGGCCGGGCCGGGGAGCGGCGCCGGCGGGCCGGGCCCGGCGCTCTACGCGCGCCCCGACGTGGCCCACTTCAGCCAGTTCGCCGTGGAGCCGGAGGAGCAACGCGCGGGGCTGGGGACGCGCCTCCTCGCCTGGCTCGAGGAGCACGCCCGGGGGCTCGGCGCCGGTTGGCTCGCGCTGGACACCTCGGAGCACGCCACCGCGCTCATCCGCTGGTACCGCGCGCGGGGCTACGAGCCCGTGGGGCGCCACGACTGGCGTCCGCACGTGAACTACGAGAGCGTGCTCCTGGCCCGGCGCCTCGGGCCCGGGTGACGGGCCGCGCCCCGCCCGGGTTTACCAGGCCGTGACAGGCCCCGGCCCGGCCCGGGGCAGGATGGAAGCCGATGGGGCGCCGCCTTCCGCTCGTGGGCATCCTCCTGCTGCTCGTCGGCGGCGGGGTCGCGCTCGCGCTGCTGGGCTGGCGCACGCTCGGCCTGGCACGGGCCGAGGCCCGGCGATCCGCCCGGGCCCGCGCCGCCCACGCCCTCGAGCAGGCCGCCCGCGACCTCATGGCGCTGCGCGGCGCCTGGCCCGTGGAGCCGGCGGAGCGCTGGACCTTCTGGCGCGCGCCCGCCGGGCCCGCGCCCGCGCGCGGGTTGTGGGGCGAGGAGGCGCGGCACGCCCTGGAGGCCGGGCGCGCCGCCGAGGCGGTGCCGCTGTACGAACGCGCGCTCGCCGAGGAG
>JAPKHB010000037.1 GCA_026647295.1 Planctomycetota bacterium
GGAACGCGAACGTCGTTTCGGATCACGCCACCGGCGCGCTCGCGTGGCGGCCGGGCGCGGGCACGACGCCGGGGCGCGTCAGCGCGGAGCCCGAGAGGTACACGAAGCGGATCGGGGGATGCTCCACCCTGGGCCGCCGCGACTTGCGGTCGACGCCCAGCCAGACTTCGAACGGGTTCTGGGTCGTGAGGCCGTGGAGGCGAAGGGCGGAAAGCAAACACACGACACGGCCGGGTACGAGCCGGGCGACCTCGGCAATGTCGCTTCCTTCGGTGACCAGAGCGTCGGGGTGGCGATAGAGCCCGCGCGCCACCCGCTCGATCACGCCGCGCGCGCGGAGTCCCGGGATCTGCGACCACGACAGGCCCGCCGCTTCAAGGTCGCGTGACCGCGCCAGACTGCGCTCCTTGAGGACGCGGAGCGCTCGTTCCTCGGGGGTCCGGCTCGGCACGATTCCTCGACTTCCAGGCACAAGTGCCGATGAATCGTATCAAAGGTCGAGTGGGACTTCAACCTCCTACACCGGGCCCCCGGCGGACCAGCGCCGCGTGAACCGCCCGGCCGGGACTGGGGGCCTGAGCCACCCTCTTGGCTTCCGCCAGGCGCACCAGATCCAGCCTTTCTTCCTCCCCAACGGAGAACCAGACGTACGGGAACCAGGAGGGCGGAGAGCCCGCCAAAGGCACGCGCACTTCAACCACCGCTTCCAGGTGCCTGCCCTAGCGCACGACCAACCTGACCATCGCGTCGTCGCGCTGGACACGGACGAGGTACCCGGTCGGCTGCGCTCCACCGCGGGGCTCCGCTACGCCCCCATCCACTTCGAGGCTCCAGACATCGTTCGGATGAAAGAGCAGCGCCGCCTCGCCGGCAAACAGGCCAAGGGAGACGTCCCCCCGTTCGCTCGTACGCCAGGCATGGCCGACGCCCCTCCCTTCGCGCGCAAAGACCTCGCTCGGGCTGGCGAACACCGGGTAGCCGGCGAGCGGAACGCCGTTGGCGCCGGTCGCCCGAACCAGCACACTCCGAAAATCGCGGGCCCGTACGTGCAACGGTCCGCCCCGGGGTGGCACCCGGATGAGCGCCGCCTCGGACGTGGGCAGAAGCACCGTGAGCACGTCCGGGGAGCTCGGGGCGCGGAACTCGACGCACTGGTCGCGGCCGACAAAGCCGACATCCCCGGGCAAGCCTTCCATTCGAAGGCGTGCGCTCGCGTACAGGCTCGCCATGGCCCGTCGGACATCCTGCCCATCCGCGTCACGTGTTCGGCCCCGCAGCCCTCGCGCCTTGATCTTCCACAGGTCGCCAAGCGCGGACAGCACGCCGTGGCGCTCGGCGAAGGGCGCCGCGTGCCCAATCACCGCCGCCATGAAGAGATCGCGAGGCGGATCCCCGCCTCCTGGGACGATGCGATACCTTGCGACATGCGCCGACCGGAGCAGCACGGGCACTACGCGCTCTACGCCGGCGTCGAACGTGATGGCTCCGGCCTCGAACCCGCCCGCGGCCCATGCCTCCATCTCATAGGTGCCCGGGATCAGATGGAGCGGAGCGCCTGCACGGCCTTCCTCCCAGGTGAGGGGTATCCTCGAAGGAAGGCTCATGCGGTCGGTGTCCGCGATCGCGGCGTTTCGATCGGACCGCGCCCCTTCCCGCGGAACCGACTTCCAGCGGACAAACAACTCTGTCGGGCGCTCGTCCCCCGTCGCCTGTACGTCAAGACGCACGGGTCGCGTTCCAACGCCCCTGAACACGACATCCACCACGCGGCCGTCGATCGCGACGACTTGGCTCTCCGGGGTGAAGGCCACCCCGGGGTGGGTGCACGTGACGATCACCCTGGCGTCCCGGGCCGCTTCGAACTGAACGTCGCCCCGGTTATCCGTCAAGCCGGTGAAGGTCGCCAGCGAACCCGCCGACTCCGCCCCCTTGGGCCTCACTGCGACCGTTGCCCCTTCGACCGGTGACCCGTCGTCCCTCCTGGCGTGAACGTGAAGCAGGGCGGGCACGAGCGACACGGGGATGGTCGTCGGTTCGCCGCGTCGGACCCGTCGTTCCTCCCATGGCGTCATCAGCCCACGGACGGCCGCAGCGACGAGCACCCGCTTCGTGCCGCGGCCGCCCGGATCCGCGTCGACCCGCCACGACTCTCCGGGACGCAGCACCGTTACGTGCCCCTGTTCGGCGTCCCGAATGAACACCACGGCCTCCCCGCGGACGGCCGCATCGACGCCCACCACGTCCACAACCGTCGAGGCATCCCTGTCCGATAGTGCCGCGGTGAGCGGGAGGGTCAGCGAGACAAACGCCGTGGACGACCGAGCCATCCGTTGCTGTACCGGAAGGTACCCTTCAGCCTTGGCCTGGACCTCGATCTGCAAGTCTCCGGGGACCTTCCTGAACTCGGCGACTCCCGACTCGTCGGTTGTCGCGCTCCGAAAGAACTCCGAGTCCCCCTCGTCACCCTCGAGAAAGGGCGAGAGGCGGACGTGTACGCCGGCGCCCGGAATGGCCGCGCCTGTTGCGGCATCCCGAACGGTAACGTGAAGCGTCCGGGGACGGTGCAACTGAGACTCCGGAACCGCGGCTTGATCCGGTGCCGTCCCGCTCGTTCGCGGCGTCTCCGTCATGGCACCTGCGGCGCTTGGAGCCGTTGCGTCGGAAGGCTGGGGAGATCCAGCCGGTCCCGTCCAACGCGGCCAAAGCAAGGCCCCCAGCGCGACGCACGCGCCGCCCAGCACAACGAGCGCCCCCGCGCGGCGAAGTCCCGAGCCTTCCCTCATGGGACCTTCCGCGCTGCTCTGCCCCTACGCGTGGCACCTTCCGTTCGGGCTCTCTTCCTCATGGCTGGCTTGGAGCCTACCGCGCCGAACGCCGCCGCACCACGCGGGACCGCCGGCCAGCCTCACCCCGGAACCCGGGTCGGCCGGGGCGCCGCAACCGGGGCCGCCATGCCACGCCAATCCGAGCTCCCGACACGCGCGGCCCGCCCCGACCCAAGTGCTGCGCCGCCCCGCCCGTCGCGGCCTCGCCAAGACCCTGCCCTTCGGCCAAGCATGGGTCTCCGCTGTGCGCCACCGGGATCCGCACCGACCCGATCACGCGTCCCGGGGGCCCTCGCGCTGGGGCAGGAGGGCGGCCAGGGCTTGCCGGGCACGCTCTGCAAGGCGGGGGAAGGGGAGCTTTGCCCAGGACTCCAGGCGGCCGTCAAGCGAGGCGACCCTTCCGCCCGCGAAGACGGTCCATTAGGTGGGGCCTCCCTACCGACGGAGGCGGCCCGCCGAGGAACAGACCCGCCCGTGCGGCCCAACCTTGGTGCTCCGGCGGCTCTACGGCACGTGCGGGGGTCGGAGCACGCGGCCCCCGCAACGCCCTGTCGAACCCCGGGCGGAGAATCCCGCCGGATGCCGCGACGCTCCATCCCGCCCAAGAACCCAGGGCCCAGCCGCTGGCCGCCGCCGCGCGCCGTGCTTGACCGCCTGCTCGAGGAAGCCACGGTCGACTGCTACGGCCAGGACGAGCAGCTCTGTGGCGTGTTCACGATGTTGGAGGACGAACTACGCGTGCCCTTCTCCGTCTCGCTCCTCGGCGTCGAGGCCGTGGTCGAGCGCGTGGAACTCACCGCCGCTGGCGACATCGTCGCCCTCTGCCGGCGCGGGCGAAGGAAACAGGCCATCCCGATCCTTGACCTGCCCCTGCCCCGGCCGAAGCCCGAGGGCGCTGAATGGATCGAGGTCTACCGGAAGTTCGTCCGATGCGGGTAGCGCAAGCGTTCGCCGGATCGGTCGCCGGCCATGACGCCAGGCGTGGTGTGCCCACGGAGCAACGGCGGTGCGGTCGGTCGGGACCTCCTGCCCTCGGCAGCCTACCGCCGGCGGAGTAACGGCTCGGGGAACCGTCCTTCCCCCCGGCGATCAAGGGCTGCCGTCCGAGATCCAATCCGCCGGCATTCGCCGCCCCCGGGGGTTTGTCGCCCCGCCCCGCCTCCGCGCGCGGTGCGCACAGGCGGCGGTGGCCCGCGCCGAGCGCCGGGGCGCCCGGCGATCAAGGGGCTCCAGCCGACGCCGGGGGGCGTTGGTACCATGAGCGCATCCGCTTTACCGGGGGCGCGGAGGGAACGGCATGGGCCGGGGTGCGACGCTTGGGATCCTGCTCCTTGCGGCGGGCGCGGCCGGCGCGTGGCTGCTCCGGGGGGACGATCACCCGAACCCGGTCGACCCGTCGATTTGGGGGGACACGCCCCCCGGGAGCCTGCCGGCCGCCGGGCCGACGCTCGCCGCCGCGACGCGCGATGATGCCGGTCCTCGCCGAGGTCGCGGCAGCATCGCGGGTGTGGTGCGCCAGGAGGGGACACCGGTGCCCGCGCGCGTGCAGGTCCGCCGCGGCGAATGGCCGCCCGAGGACCTCCGGGCGAGTCCCGGGAGCACCGCCGCCATCCTGCACCGGCTGTCCCTTCCACCGGTTTCGGCCTCCGCGGCCGTGGAACTTACGGCGGGCCCGGACGGGCGCTACGAGGCGACCGGGCTGGCGGCGGGCCTTTACCTCGTGATCGCCACGGCGGAGAACGGCGCGCGGGGCGAGGCGGGCGCCACGCTCGCGCTGGACGGAGCGCACGCGCGCGCCGACGTGTCGATCCAAGGGCACGCCGAGTCGCTTCGCGGCCGCGTGCGCTACGCCGACGGCCGGCCGTTCGCGGGCACCGTCCTTGTCGCGACGGCGCCCGGGGACCGGTCTTGGCCGTCCGGGCTCGAGGTACGCGCCGCGGTCGACGAGACCGGAACGTTCGTCGCGACGGGCCTTCCCCGCGCTGACGTCACCGTCACGGCCGTCCGCGACGGCGTGCTCCGCGTCTCCAGCGGCCGCGTGCCGCTCCCGCAACGCGACGAACTCATCCTCATCGTCGACGCGGGGACGACGCCAAGGGAGGGGCGCGTCGTCGCGGCAGAGGACGGCCGCCCGATCGAGGGGGCGACGGTCCTTGGCGGCGGCCGGAGGCCCGCCGGGGGGGCCCTCATCGTGCGGACAGCGAGCGACGCCGCCGGCCGCTTCCGCCTCTGGCTTCCCGCCGAGGGCGGCGCCCTCCGGGCCGTCGCGCGCGGCTTTGCGCCGCTGCGGATGGCGATCGAGGAGATACCGCCGCCCCCCGAGACGATCGTGTTTCGCCTCGCGCGCGGAGCGACGCTCACCGGCCAGGTCACGGCCGCCGCGGACGGTCGGCCCGTGCCGGGCGTGCGCGTGCGGGTCGTGCCCCAGGACTACTGGCACGTGCAGTTCTTCCCGCCCGAACCGGCGACGACGGACGCCAGCGGACGCTATGTGCTCGAGGACCTCATCGCCGGCGAAGCCGTGGCGTTTGCGGAGGGCGCCGGCTGGGCCACGCCCGAGATCCTGAGCACGGACGGCTTCGGTGCGGACCCCTTGAGGGTCGACCTGGTCGCCGGAGGGACCGAGACGCTGGACCTTCGGATCGTTCGGACGACGTCGGCCCGCGGCGTGGTCCTTGACCCGTCGGGGGCGCCCGTGGAGGGAGCCGTCGTTCGGGCCTTCGGCCGCCAGTCGCCCCGCTCGTACTCCTGGCTCGGCGCGATCGAGAACGTGCGGGTAAGCCCCGCGACCACCGCACGGGACGGGACGTTCGAGGTCCCGGGGCTCCTCGGCGGGGCGATGTACGTGTTCACCGCCGACCTTCCGGATGGAGGCTGGGGACGCTCCGGATTCGTCCGGGCGAACGACGATTCGCCCGTGCACGTCGAGATCCGCTGTGCGGTGCCGCGCGAGATCGTCGTCACGGTTCTCGAGGAGGCCAGCGGGACGCCGATCGCCGGCGCGGATGTTTGGGCCGAGCCGACGGAGAGCGCGTTCCTGTCGGAAGACCTGGCATCCGACACGACGAACCCCGTTGGGACCGCCCGCCTGGTCGTGCGCGTCGCGGGGGCACTCCGCCTGCAGGCGACCGCGGAGGGCTACGGGGACGCGCGCTCCGTGACCGTGGACGACGGGCAGACGACGGCGACTGTGACGCTGCCCCGCGGCCTCCTCCTCTCGGGACGCGTGCTTCGGCCGGACGGGTCTCCCGCCGCCGGGGCGGAGGTCTTCTCCCTCGCCAGCGAGGGTCACCCGGGCGACCGTGGCCACTTCAGCACCCGCGCCGATCGAGCGGGCGAGTTCCGCATGACCTTCGCCACCCCCGGGACGCGCATCATTCGCGCGCGCCTGTCCGTCGGCGGACAGGACTGGGTGGCCAGCGCGCACGCCCAGCCCGGTGCCGACCCCGTTGTCTTACGGCTCGCCCCTCCCGGCGCCACGCCACGGGCGCCGGGCACGCTCCTGGTGCGCGTCGTCGGGCCCGACGGCGCCGCCGTGCCGCGGGCGGAGGTCGCGTTCCTCGACGGTCTGGTGTTTCCGATCGAGGTTCGCGACGGACGGACGGAACTCCCCCTGGAAGGTCGCCGCGAGATCCGCATCGTCGTCCAGAACGCGGCGGCCGCCGACGGAAGTCCGCTACCCTACGGGCCGGCGAGCGCCGGTCCCTTCGCCGCCACCGAGGAGGAGGTCGTCGTCCTCCTTCCGATTGAGCGTACGCTCGAAGGCCTGGTCCGGGATCCTGACGGACGCGGCGTCAGGGGCGTTGCGGTCTGGGCCCACTGGAGCTTGGAGGACGGCGCGACGGGTTCCGAGCGGGCCTTCTCGGGCAACGACGGCACGTTTCGTCTCGGCCGGCTGCCCGACAGACCCGTCACGCTCCTCGTGCACGTGCCGCCCGGGTTCGTCCGCCCCAAGGCGGTCGAGGTGAAGCGGGGCGAGACGGGCATAGAGATCGCGTTGAAGGCGGGCGTGAGCGCGGAGATCCGCGTGCTCGACGACGAAGGGAAGCCCGTCCGCGCTGAAGTCGCGGCCATCGATCCGGATGCCACCGACTACGAGAGGGTTCGCACGGACCCGGAAGGCGTGGCCATCCTCGAGCGACTCGACCCGGCGGCGACGTACCAGCTCCAGGTGGAGCCGGACTCGCCCTCGGCGCTCCTCGGGCACGCTCGGAACGGTTGGACCCCGGCGGACACGACCGTGCGCCTCGAACGGGGGCTCCCCGTTCGCGGAGTGGTCCGCGATCCCGCGGGGCGACCCCTCGCCGGAGCCGGGGTCAGGGCCGCCGTCGCCACCGACAACCTGATGCGGTTCCACGCGGACGTCGCCACCGAAGGCGATGGGACCTTCGCTTTCGAAGGCCTCCCCGCGGGCGAGGTGCTGCTCTTCGCAACGCTGGCGGAGGGTTCGAGCCGCGCCGTCATGCAAAGCGTGCAGGCCGGAGCGACGGACGTCGTCCTCACGCTCGACCCCGGGCTCGGCCTCACCGTACGGATCGCGGAGTGGCCGGCGACGGAGGTAGCCGCCAAGGCGACGCTCGTCGAACAGGACCTCGAGGTCCCCGTCACGATCACGGCGCGGATCGGCCCCGACGGCACCGTGCGGTTCTACGGGCTCGCGCCCGACCGCGCCTACACCCTCTGGATCCCCCCCACCCGGGCCGGGCGATCCCTTCTGCGGCGCGACGTGCGCACCGCCGCGGAGCCCCTCGCCGTCGCGCTCGCGCCGGGCAGGACGATCGCGGGACGCCTCACGGTCCCGCCGGGCGCGAGGGTGACCCGGATCGTGGCGTCCACCCTCCGCGGCCAGGCACTTGCGCCCGGGACGTGGACCGACGACGGCAGCTACCGCATCGACGGCCTTCCGGATGGCACCTGGACGATCGTGGCGACGGCGCACAACGGTCCCACCTCGTACCGCGGCGAGGCCGAAGCCGCCGCGGGCGGCTTCGCTGACGTCGAGTTGCGGTGAGGACCAACTGCGGGGCGATTGACGAAGCGGCACAAAACCTCGCCCCAACCCCCTCCACTCGCGCATGAACCCGCCGTAGCGGTCGGTGTCGACCGCAATGCTCACGAGCAACGAGACGCATCCATGTGATCCTGCTCCTGGACGGCTGCATCGAAGCCCGTATCCTCCGCCCATGTTCGGTTGTGGTCCATGACCGATTCGAAGGTCATCTCGCCGCAGTGGAAGATGCACATCGGGTCGGCCTCGAGCTGGACGGCCGCGATGTCGAGGCCGTACCCCCACCATTGATGTCTACCTGCGCATGACAATCGTCGACGAGACTGGCCCCGTCGGAACACGCGTGGCGCCGCCCGCCGGCCCTCTTGCCCGCCGCCTACTTCGAGCGCTTCTTCGCCACCGTGTCCCTCTACGCTCCGCCGCGCGAACGTGGCGGTCGCCCGGGTCGGGGAGCTCGAGGTCCTCGATGAGATCCTCGAAGCCGGTGATCTCCCAGTCGGGAATTGCAGCCTTCATGAGTTCGCGGGTTCTGTCGAGCGCGTCCGGCGCCAGGTCCGAACGTCGATCCAGGATGCTCGCGAAGCACTCCTCCCTGATCCGCTCGGACCACCGGGCACGGACCATGCCGGTGAGGTCCAGTCGGATCAACAGGTCGCGCAGCCGGGCCGAATGGAGGACACAGGCGTCGAGGATCGCGACGAGCGGCACCGGGACGCCGTTCAGTACCCGAGACCGTGCTTCTGCGCCTCGGATGCGAGTTCATCCAGGACCTCCTTGCGGCGCTTCTCCTCCTGCATGCGGAACCGCAGCACGTCGTCGGCCCGCACACGCCGGTGGGTCCCCACCTTGCGGGACGGGAGCCTGCCCGACTCCAGGAGTTGGACCAAGTGCGGGCGCGACACGTTCAGGAGATCCGCTGCCTGCTGCGTCGTGAGCTCCGCGTGGACCGGAACCAGGGTCACGGCGTTCCCGTTCGCCATCTGGCCGAGAATGGCCATGAGCATCTGGAAGGCCTCGAGCGGCACGTCCACGGAGATGGGCTTGTCGGTGCCCTCCGGCCGCAGGCGCACGATGCGCCCCCGGGAGCGCGGCAATTCAGACAGGGCGAGCAAAGCCTCGCGGGCCCGTTCTGTCAGGGCCCTGGAGGGCATCTTGAGTTCGAGTGCGCTCATGGCGGAAGTCTATCCATATTCGAAATACTCGCAACAGAAGCAACAGATGCACCCGCCCGCGCGCCCTGCCCCCCAGCGGGGTCCCGGTCTCTGCTGCAACCTGGACCTCGGTGGATCGGCCCCCAGTTCGGAGCGTCAGGCGCCCTATCAACATACCATCCTGATGCGATGCCGGACCGGGCGATCCCGGCCGAGATCGTCCACTTGGAGGTCATCTACTCCAGGACCCTCACCCCGCGCATGACGACCTGCCGGGACCTCCGCTGCCGGTGGGCCCGGGGCCAACGCCACCGGCCCTACGTGCGCTGGTACGTGCCTGCGCCCCCACGGTCAGCTTCGCCCGCGCCAGGGGCGACAGAGTGCGGGACGTCCGCTGCCTCCTCTGCTGCGCCTTCGGCTCCCGGGGGGACTCCCGCGGCCGGCGCGGGCGTACCCCCCGCAGCTGCCCACCGCTGACCATGGCAAGTAGCAGGAGTGCGACGGCGAGGCGCTACACAGCGCCGTTGTGCCCGGCGTGAAGGCCTGGGCAACGGCCTGCCGGTGCGTGTAACAGACGAGGGCGAGATCAGCCTGTGCCCAGGCGGTTCGAGGCGCTCCAGCCTTCACGACTCCTCCGTCGCTCCCTTCGGCGGCCAGGCGCCGATCCTCTGCCGCAGCGCGACGATCTTGCCGAGGTGATACGCGTTGTGCACCGCCAGACAGTTCAACTCCTCGCCCATCGAGAGTCCTGGCGCTACCTCTACCGCGAGTCGGCTCGGCTCCTGCGCCAGCGCGACAACTGCCCGCGCCCCCTCCAGGAACTGCTGCACGAGGTCGTGCCATTGCTGCTCGTCGTGCGGCACCGCGCTCGGGTACCTCGTTCCGCCGCGCAACACCGCTTCGAGTTCCTTGTCCTGCTCGACAACGCAGCGCTGAATGGTCGCTGCATGCCACAGCTCCTCGTAGATCGAGTGCGACGCGCCGGTTGGGCGGAGCGTGACCTGTTTGAGCGTGAGTCCGGACAGCAGATCCTCCCGCGCGCGGAATTCGCCGGTTAGGAATAGGTGGTTCCAGGTACTCATCGCGGTGTTCCTCTTCTTCGTCTGCTGCACGCCGCTGCCGCCCGTCCCGGCCCCGCAGCGTCACCCCAACGATATCAAACGGGCGCCCATTCGCTACTGGCTGTTAACCAAGCGGGCCCTCTCTGCCCGGGAGGGAAAGTTCGAGAGGGTGGTGGCGTAGAGTCGGTGCGTTGAGCAGCCGGTCGCGTAGAGAGAGTCGGGCGACGACCGCGACCCCCTCAAAGTCCGCAGTTCTGGCCCCCGCGGGCGCCTATCGGGGGCGGACCTCTCGGCGTGCTCTCCGGCCTCTGACGGGCTGAAGCGGGCCTGTGGCTCCCCGCTCGATCCACAATGTCGAACACTCTACGCTCTCGGCGAGCCCAGCCTAGGCCGTTTCGTCTGACGCCGGCAGGAGCATCATGCACGGGTTCTCCCCCCGTGCGCAGCCCGAGCGAACGCCCATGCCATGGTTGCCGATGTGGGGTGCACTACGGCGGAGGCAGGGTGAAGCCGTAGTAGGACCCGCGCCGCACCTCATCTTCGCAGAACACGCGCACCCGCGGGCTGGCATGTACGACCGCCGCCATCCCCTGTCGCCACGAAGCCCACACGATCGGCGGAATCCAGCCCATGGCGTAGAACAAGTACTCCTCAGCGCAAAGGATCAGGTAGTCGGTCAACACGGCCTCGCGCTGTGGCCTTACGGCTTGATCGCTGCCTTGCACCACGGCCCACAGTTCGATCCGCATACGTATGTAGCGATCATTGAACTGCGTGGCCAGCCGTTCGAACGCCATCGTCGCCTCGCCGCGCGCTCGCAGGTCGAGGAACACAGCGCTGGCTGCGCCTGCAATGAGCGCCACTCGCGCCGCAGCGTCCAAGTTCTCCAGAAACGCGCCCAGGCACGCCGCTGCGAGAGCTAGCGAAGGCACGACCAGCCTGCCTGCCGTGGACCACAGCCACCACCGGTACAGCCAGCGCTCGGTCATGCCCGCTCCCAAGGGACGCCGCAATGGCCTGATCCGGGAGTTCTCCGCAGCGTCACCTGCGAGCATACCGCAACTGAGCCACGTGGATGAACGGGGCGGTACCAGCACGCAATCGCAACCCCGGCCCGCGCTCCTAGCACGGCTCGCCTACTCTTCGCTTGCTCGTTGCGGTCGCGCCGCCCGGGTCCGGTCACGATCAAACGGCAGCCACACGCCTGCGGGACACCGCCATCAATCCAAGTACCAGTACGGCGGCGGCTGATCCGGTGGCTTGTCGCGTGGGATGAGACCGACCTGGCCAGGGGGAAAGAACCGCGGCCACTCCTGCCGGGGGATTGAGAGGCCATGAGCCACGGACAGCAACCGCTGGAGACCCCGGACTTCCTCCCGCGGGTTGTCGGGCGCGAGGACGCCCGTAGGTGTGTGCGGCCTTACTTGAAAGCGGACGTCCTTGTCTGTCCCCCACCGGTTGAGGGGATTGCTCTTCTCGAGGACTCCCAGGACGTCGGGGCGAAGGCACCCCCCGCCGGCAACCAGCACAGTCAACTCGCGCCAAGCCTCACGCAGTTTGTAACGACCGCACTCTTTGCGGTAACCCTTGTCCCAGACGACCTGCATCATCTTGCCCAACGGACCGAGCACAGGCCGGCCAGCGTTAAAGTCGTCCACGCCGACGACGGCGGAGTCGTCGTGGTAGCACAGGATGCGCTGATCAGCGCCCGTTTCCCGGATCGAGTTGATGGACATCTCCGTCGTACCGGCGCCGACGTCCACCATCAGGTATCGTCCCGGAGCCATGCGGGGGTCCCGCGCCAGCGAGACCAACGGCGCAAGCGTCTCGGGCAGCACTTCGAAGCGCCTTGTCGCACGGGGCTCCACGACCACCTGCTCGGATAGCCATGGCGCGCTCCATGTTCTGAGGTCGGCGAGTTCAAGCCCCTGGCCCACATCAATGGGTGATGGGCCGTACACGGCTTGCCAAGCCGCTTGGAGGATCCGTAGGTAACGCAGGCGCAGCGACTCGACACCGACGTGGTTCATGGGTGCCGCCACGTTCAGCGCGATCTGTACCTGATCACCCGCGTAGGCCGCGCTGAGCCGCTGGCGAATCATGTTCAGCGTCCACGCAAGGTAGCCGACCACCAAGAGATCGGTCTCGTCATGGGTGGGTGCCCTCGTCGCTTTTCCGAGACCCGAGCCCGGGCCGAGTAGGCGTACCTTTAGCGAGCGGAAGACCCGGGCTCCGGCCTGCTCGGTCGCCATGCTCCCGAACCAGCAGCGGTCCTGCGAATCGAGCGCCACGAGGGATGGCGACACCAGGGAGGGGTAGCCGGGCGCAGTGTGCTCCTCCAGGCGCAGGAGACGAGCATCGGTCTCGCCCCGTGGGCGAATGAGGACCTTGGTGGAGGAAGTGCCATAGTCCAAGCCGACAACGATCACGCGAACGCGACGCATCGGTTTTAGTGGCGTCGTGCCGGCCAGCCCATCCCGCCCCTCCAAGCGTCGGGCGCCGGTGCTGGCCTCAAGAGCGGTGGAGTCCATTGCTGGCGCCCCGCCCCCCGCGCTCAGGTCCGATCGGACCTCCGACGGCCCTCGGTGCGCGGGAAGCACCGTCGCGTCCGAAATGTCTGGTCGCCCCTCCCCCTCTGTCGGCGCCTTGGCCTCAACGGTCCTACTCGGCGCGCCGGTCGTGGCGGGCGCCGTGTCTTGGCGCGGGGGCCGCTCCCGGCCCCGCAACCAGCGCCACAAGTGCCGCAGCATCACGCTCCCTCCGTCGGATCCCTATCCACGCGTGACCTTTAGAGCACAGACGGCCAACGGATCGGACAAGGTAAGGCTCGTCGTGCGTCGCTCCTCCAAGTCGCGCAGCTTCTGCTCGTGCTCTGCTTCGAGCTTGGTCAGCTGCGCCTGGAACAGCTTCTGGATCCGTTCCTCCTGCCCTCGCTCGCGGGCCGTCTGGAGCCTGCGCATCACGACGTCACGACGGTGTTCGAACTCCGCGACGAGCGCGCGGCGCCTGCGCAGATACCGCGCCTCGTTCTCGTTCTGCTCCCGCTCTCGAACCACCCTGTACCGCGCACGTGCTGCACTCAGTACGGCAGCGTAGATCGACGGCTCCATCGCGGGGGCTCGCGCTGCCGCCGGCCACTCCTCCCCGGCATCTGTAACCAGGTGCAACAGCCGCTCGGCAGACTCGGCATCGATCACCTCCCGGCTGCCGACCCGCCACGCCACAGTCTCCAGCACCCGCCGCGCCCGAATCCCGCGCACCTCGAGCGCGTAGACCGCCAAGAAGTAGAGGCCCGCCACCAACTCCGAGTCGCCATCGCCAGCGAGTGCGAGAGTAGCCTGCCCCACCCGGGCGGAGGGAGCCTTTAGTTGTTCACCCATCGCCGCGACCGCCGCCCTGAAGAGTGGGTGCGCGACGTTGACCAGATCCAGCTCTTCCCGCTCGAACGCAACCGCACCGTCGGTCGTGAACCATAGCGTGTCTCCCGCTGCGTACCTTAGGGCCTCGGAGGAGCCTGCCGAAGCCAGGAGCATGTCCCGCACGAGCGCCACCGTGAGGCGCACTCCCCAGACCCCGTCGGAGCCCTCCGCCTCCCTGAATAGCCCAATTTCCGGGTGGCGCGCCGTCAGAAAGCCGCGCAGGAGTGACAGGATCGCCCGATGGCTAACGAACCGCCCCAGCCGATCGACGCGCCTCATCTCCTCCCGGATGAAGTCCTCGTGGCCGAGCAGCTCCGCGGCGCGCGACTCAAGCACCTGCAGGTCCAGCTTCTTCGCTTCGATGGCCCTCGTGGCCTCCTCGACCCGCCTGTCGGCCTCCGCGGGTGACAGGCGACCCGTGAAGTACTCGTGGCGCAGCTCTCGCATGGTCTCGCCGAGGATCACCTCGAGCTCCCCGATGCTGCGCTTGAAGATGCCAATCCGCTCATAGAGCCGCCGCAGGATGCGGTCTTCGACGGTTCCCTCGACCACGAGGTTCCAGATCCACACGACGGGCGACTTCTGGCCGAAGCGGTCCACCCGGCCGATGCGCTGCTCCACCACCATGGGGTTCCACGGGAGGTCGTAGTTCACGACATGGTGGGCGAACTGGAAGTCCAAACCCTCGCTTCCAACCTCCGAGGAGACGAGGATACGGATCTCCTTGGCCTGCCGGAACTGCCGCGTCCGCCGACCCCGCTCGTCGCGGTCGGGGTTCAGGGGATCGGACAGAACATCTCCCGCGATCCGCACCGCCGGGTAGCCATCCTGCGGCAGTCGCTCGGCCAAATACCGCGTCGTCCCAACGAAAAACGCGAAAATCAGCACCTTCGCCCCAGGGTCCTGCTTGTCGATGTGGGCGAGGATCTCGAGGAGAAGCTCGTACTTGCTGTCCCGCGCCGGCTTGGCAAGGGGGACGCCTTCCTTCTCGGGCGGATCGTTCCCGCGCCTCAGGATGCCCGCCACATCCTCGGGAGCGACATCGCTGACCTCCACGGCTTGGTCTTCGTCGCTGACGGCTCGACTTCGAGCCGCGAGCGCCGCGGGCAGGCAGGAGGCCGCTTGGCGGGCGCGCTGGATGGTCCCGAGACTCACCGGACCTTGAAACCAGCCCTGCGCGTTACTGCCGTGCACCAGCGCCTGATAGGCTCGGGATTCCTCTTCGCTGAAGGCGCATGTCCTGACGCTGGCCCGCCGCACAGGCGCGTGTTCCTGAACGTCGCGCTTCCGGCTTCGGGTGACCACATGCGCCAGCGGATGAAGGTCCTGGACCCGGCGCTCTAGCGAGACCCACTCTCGCGCTTCTTGTGGACGCGATTCCTCTAGCTGGCGGATCGTTTCCACGGCCAGCGGGTCATGGAGTGAGGACAGCACCCCGTCGAGAAACACGGAGCGTAGGAGCGCGGCTGCCTGCGCCGGCGCCGCAGTCTCGCGAGTCCGCAGTACCGCCTCAGCGGCCAGGACATCGCGATGTCTCTCCAACTCCGCCTCAAACACGGTGGCGTCCGGGAACTCCCGCGGGCGCAGGGCGTGTAGGAGGGTATGCACATCCCGCATGCCGAGGTGTACGGGGGTCGCCGTGAGCAGGAGCACCGCATCGCCAAGCCGACCAAGCTCTCGCAGCAGCTCGGAGGTCTGCGTGCTGGGATTACGCGCATGGTGGGCTTCGTCGACGACAACGAGGTCGATCGGCGCTGCCTGGGCGCCGAACTCTTCCAGCAGATCCGGAGCCCGCAACGTCTGCACAGACACAATGCCCCGAAGGCGTGCCTTCTCAGGCGTTTCCGCTGCCCGACGAGCGAAGGTCATGAGCGCAGCCCGATCGAGCACGTCGAAGTCCTGTCCGAACTTCCGGTTCAATTCGTTACGCCACTTCTCGCGCAATCGAGATGGACACACGATCAGCACCTTCTGCAGCGACCGCCTGGCGTCCAGTTCCGCAAGAATGATCCCGGCCTCGATGGTCTTGCCGAGGCCCACCTCGTCCGCGATCAGCAGCCGACGGTCCAATGAATCGAGCACCCTGAGGAGCGGCTTGTACTGGTGGGGCTGGAAAAGGATCCGTTGGCTGCGGTACGAGTAGATGGTGCTTCGATTCTCGTGCTCGATGCGCTCCAGCGCCATCGCGCGGCGAAACGCCTCCAGGCGTCCCCAGCGCCCTGCCAGGACCAACTGCTCGATTGAGACATCCTCCGGTGTCTCGAGCTCGAGTTCTCCCTCAGGCACGTTCTCCGTACGCGCCGCGAACCGGACCCGGTACCAGTACTCGCCCCCGTCCGGCACGGCCGGCCCAGCAATGCGCCCCGGGTCGCGCGTGCTTCGCAGGAACACACTGTCGCCCTCTCGAAACTGCGGAGCGTCCATTCCGAGCCCTCGGTCTACGCCCATTTCTCCACGCTCCACGCCACTACCCCCTCCCTGTGAAAGGAACCCTCAGTAGAGGCCGTGTTTGGCCACTGGAAGAACCTGCGGCGTTGAGAAGGGCCCTTCATGCCGTGACGCCTTGGTCGACCAACCGGGCAAGGCAAGCATCGAGCGTTGTCAGCGCCTCCCGGCCCATCGCAGCCCGATCGGCGGCGCCCCCCAGTAGAATTGCGTCCTCTTGCGAGAGCCGGGTGGTAGCGAGGAGCGCGACCGGAGGTCCGCTCGACATCACCAGGAATGACCCGCCTGCTGGGCCAAAGTCAGCCCACGCGTAGCCATCGTTCAACTTTGCCGCCAAAGCGGGATGCGTCCGACGGATCAGGCTGTCGAGACGCAAACCGATACGGCGCAGGGCCTTTCTGCTGCGCGCGGCCATCGTGTGCCACCTTGACGCGGGGAAGCCTCCCTCGCCAAGCAGCCCTTTGAGTTCAGCGACCGCCCACTGTGGGAAGACCTGGCAGGCCAGCAGGGCCGCAGCGTGATCCGCAGACAGGTCGATCTGCAGTAGGGTGGGCTCGGCACCGGTGGATCGCAGTCGGTCCACGGCCACCTTCGCGCCGATCCCCTGCGCCAGATGAATCGTCTCGTGAATCGCGAATAGGGTCGCCAGCTTGAGGACTTGCTCGTAGCCCCGATGTCCTGCTCCGCGCGCGATTCCCGCCAACGACTCCAGATCCAGTCGCCATGCCCCGCCCTCGATCAGCACCTTGTCCTCATCGGCTAGTTCGCAAAACTCGACTGTTCGGGCGCCCCCGAGCAACTCGTCGAAGGGCACGCCGTAGATCGGACGTGCCCACGGGTAACCGACGACGCGCGCAAGATCCGTGCGGAGTCTACGCAGGTACTCGCTGACGTCTTCCGGCGCCCTGGGGGGAGGCCGTTCTTCGAGTACGCGCAATGCGGCGCTCACGCGCGTCACTTCACTGACATCATCCTGGGGCGCCAGCAGCGCATGCAACAGGGGCTCCTCCGCGGAGGGACTGTTCAGGACATAACGATGAACTCCACGGAGAATCCCGGTCGCAAGCGCCGCGCAACCGGCGGACGCAATCAGCGTGCGCCCAATCTCATACGATGACAGCCGAGGTTCCCCAAAAACCCGAAGGATCTCGCTCGTCGCGAACTCGATCCAGGGTCCATTGCATCCGGGGTTCTTGCGGACCGCATGGAACGCGCTCCTGCTGCACGCAAGGGCATCCCCGCTTGTGACGATCGCATCCGGAAGTAGCGGAACCGAGCTGGTGAACAAGTGCGACCATAGACGCTCCATGGTCGCCGGGGGCAGGTCTCCTCGCATCAGGGACCTCAAGATGGCGTCTCGGCAGCGAGGGTGCGCGGCCCCTTTCATGGGCAAGGGCACGGGATGCATCCTGTCCCCTGCCAGCCGCACAGGCTCGATTGCCAGGTACTCGTTCTCGGTGGTGAGCTGTCGCTCCACGACGTCCCACAGACGCTCGTCGGCTTCCGTCGTCCAGAAGTTCGTGAAGGTGCCCTCGCGGAGGCCATACTGCAGGGCGAGTCCAACCCACTCGCACGCACCTCGGTCCCCCTGCAACACGATGCGCCGCACGAGGAACGCGTGTTCACCACGGCGAAGTTCGGCGGCGCCGTTCTGGAGGAGCCACTCGGCTAGCGCGACGAGAGGAGGCGGCCAGGGAGCCGCGGAGTCGCCGGTACGCGCCGCCCCATCCAGCGCGGTCGCCAGCAACCCAGCGTGTCCAGGAAGGGCCCCGGCGAGTGTCGCAGTGACGAAGCGATCGACCTCACTGGCTAGCTCCTTCTGGTCGAGCAGCCACGGCAGAAGGCGTGAGATGCTCGCGGTGAGGACGTTGGGACGGCTCGTCTGGGACAGCTCCGGTAGGAGGTCGAGCGCGAACGTGCGAACGCGGTCGCGATCCTTCTTGTCCCTAGCTCGATGCAGGACGGTGTTTAGCGTCTCAACCCACTCATCTGGCACGCGCTCCCAACTCCCGTCTCGACGGCGAGCCTCGACCGCATCCATTCCAGCTGTGAACGGCAGCCCGCGCGCATAAGCCAGGTGTGCGGCTGCAGCCGGCCCGAAGCGTTGAGCGTCGATCATCGGTTCTCCCCAGGAGCCGCAGCGTA
>JAPKHB010000370.1 GCA_026647295.1 Planctomycetota bacterium
GAGCGGCCCGAGGAAGCCCAGCGCCGCGGCGAGTCCGCGGCGGCCGGCCGGGGTGCGCAGCGCCCGGGGCAGCGCGAGGACGCGCGCGATGGCTTCGAGCAGCCGCGCGTAGATCCCGAGCACCAGGGCGATCGTGCCGCCCGAGACCCCGGGGACCGCGTCCGCGGCGCCCATCAGGAGGCCGGCCCCGGCCGCCAGCGGGGCGGGCAGCGGCGGCTCGAGCGGGTCGGGGTCCGGCGCGCCCATCCGGCCAGGGTCTACCACGCCGGGAGACGGGAGTGCCGTGCCGGACGGGAGGCGCAGTAGGATGCCGCCCGATGGACGAACGCCGCCGCGCCGAACGCCACGCCGTGGACGCGCCCGGGCGGCTCTTCCTCTCCGAGGGCCGCGTGGTCCCGGTGCACATCCGCGACCTGGGGGAACTGGGCGCGCTGGTCCAACTCGCCGACCTGGAGGAGGCGGTGCTGGAGGGGGAGCGCACCGTGCTCGAGCACCCGCGCCCGGGCGCCGCCGGGGTCACGCGGCGCGCGGGCTCGGTGGTGCGCGTGGAGCTCGAGTTCCGCGAGACGGGGATCCTGCGCCAGCTCGCGGTGTTCTTCGACGCGGGGCCGCCGCCTGAGGGCTACGCGGGCTGACCGGCGCCGCAGGGGCGCAGGTCCACCAGGCGCAGTTCCGGCGTCACGGTGCCCCGCCACTCGTTGAGCGCGGGCGTGACGACCAGGTCCAGGGGCTGGCCGGCGGCGGCGGCGGCGTACAGGTCGGGCCGGCCGAAGGCCACCACCCGGATCGCGCCGGAGGCCTGGCGCAGCGCGAAGGAGAGGTGCGCGGAGCGGGCGCCCAGGAGGCGCGGCTGTCCGGCCAGGCGCACGCCCCGAAGGAGCAGGTGCGGCTCGGGGTTGCCCGCGCCGAAGGGCCCCAGGCGGCCCAGGTGCCGCACGAGGTCCAGGTCGATCGCGTCCACGTCGGCCTCGGCGTCGATCCACAGCTCGCGCCCCACCGCCGCCGGCCCCGCCTGGGCGGTGACCGCGGCCTCGAAGGCGGCGCGGAACCCCGCCGCCCGGCTCGGGTGGATCTCCAGGCCCGCGGCCTGCGCGTGCCCCCCGTAGCCGACGAGGTGCTCGCGCGTCGCGCACAACGCGTCGTGCACGTTGACCTGCGGCACGGTGCGGCAGGAGCCGCGGCCCACCTCGCCCTCGAAGCCGATCACGACCGCCGGACGCTGGTAGCGGTCGACCAGGCGCGCGGCCACGATGCCCACCACGCCCACGTGCCAGCCCTGCTCGTAGACGACCAGCGCGGGGCGCTCGGCCTCGTCGAGCAGGCCGCGGGCCTGCGCCTCGGCGGCCCGCAGGACCTCCTGTTCGACCACGCGCCGCTGGCGGTTGAGCGCGTCGAGTTCGCGGGCCAGGCGGCCGGCGCGCGCGGGGTCTTCTTCGGTGAGCAGGTCCACGACCACCGCGGGCTGGCCCATGCGTCCGGCGGCGTTGAGGCGCGGGGCGAGGCGGAAGGCCACGTCCTCGGTGCCCAACGGCAGCGTGCCCACCTGCGCCACCTCGAGCAGCGCGCGCAGCCCGGGGTGGGCGCTCTCGCGCAGCGCCAGGAGGCCCGCGGCCACCAGCACGCGGTTCTCGCCGGTGAGCGGCATCACGTCGGCCACGGTGGCCAGCGCCGCCAGGGCGACCGCGTCGCGCAGGAAGGCCTTGACCCGGTCGGTCGGCACGCGCGAGCGCACGCGGTCGGCCACCGCCCAGGCCAGCTTGAACGCCAGCGTGCAGCCGCAGGGCGGGCTGGCGACGGCGCCCGGGGCGCCGCCCCCGGCGCCGAGGCCCAGCGTGGGGTGCACGATGGCCAGCGCGGGCGGCAGGGTGGCGCCGGGCAGGTGGTGGTCGGTGACGATCGCGTCCACGCCCAGCGCGACCGCCTCTTCGAGGGCGGCGTGGGCCCCGACGCCGTTGTCCACCGTGACCAGGACCCGCGCGCCGGCGGCGGCGAGCTGGCGCACGGCCTCGGGGCCGAGCCCGTAGCCGTCGCGCCCCCGGTCCGGGATCGACCACAACACCCGCGCCCCCAGCAGGCGGAAGAAGCGCACCAGCAGCGCCGTCCCGGTCATCCCGTCGACGTCGTAGTCGCCGCACACGGCGATCGTCTCGCCGGCGTGAAGGGCTCGCGCCAGGCGTTCTGCCGCCTTGTCCGCATCGTGGAGACCCTCGGGAGGGGACAGGTCCGCCATGCGGGGGCGTAGGAAGCACCTGGCGCGAGTTGCGTCGGTTTGCCCGCGGGCCCACAGGAGCCGCGCGACCAGGGCCGGGAGGTCCAGCGCGCGCGCCAGCCGCGCGATCGCGTCGTCGTCGTCCCCCGCCGCCCGGGGGCGCAGTCGCCATGGGGGCAGCGGGACGCGCACGGCTCCTCCGGTTCCAGCCGGGGCGGGTACCATGCCCGCCCCGCGGCCACCCTACGCCCGGCCACCGACGCGCCCCCGGATCCGCCCATGAGCGATGCTGTCTCCCAAGCCCCCGGGGTGCCCCGCGTCCGCCGGGTGATCCTGGGCACGGCCGGGCACATCGACCACGGCAAGACCACCCTGGTCGAGCGCCTGACGGGCCTGCGCACCGACCGCCTGCCCGAGGAGCGGGCCCGCGGCATGACCATCGACGTGGGCTACGCGACCTTCCGGCTGCCCGACGGCACCGAGGTCGGCCTGCTCGACGTGCCGGGCCACGAGCGCCTGGTGCGCACGATGGTGGCGGCCGCGACCGCCATGGACCTCGCCCTGCTGGTGGTCGCCGCCGACGACGGCCCGATGCCCCAGACCCGCGAGCACGTCGAGATCCTCGACGTGCTGGGGGTGACGCGGCTGGTCGTCGCGCTGACGAAGACCGACCTCGTGGACGAGGAGACCGCGCAACTCGCGGCGGAGGAGGTGCGCGAGCTGCTGGCGCCCACGGGCATGGCCGGCGCGCCGGTCGTGCCGGTCTCCTCGGCGACGGGGGCGGGGCTGGAGGCGCTGCGGGCGGCGATCGCCGCCGCCATGCCCCCGGGGGACGCGCGCGGGGGCGACCCGCGCGTGTTCCGCATGCCGGTGCTACGGCGCTTCGTCGCCGAGGGCCGCGGCGTGGTCGTCACCGGCATCCCGGTCGCCGGGCGCCTGGAGGTGGGCGAGCGCGTGGACGTGCTCCCGGGCGGCGGGAGCGGGCGCGTGCGCGGCATCCAGGTGCACCACCGCGACGCGCCCTACGCCGCGGCCGGCCACCGGGCGGCGCTCGCCTTGAGCGACGTGGACCTCCCGCACATCGAGCGTGGCATGGTCATCGCGACCGCCGGCGTGCTCGCGCCGGCGCGGCGCCTGGCGGCGCGGCTCACGCTGCTCGGCGGGGTGGCCGCCCCGCTCGCCCACGGCGCCCGCGCGCGCCTGCACCTGGGCAGCGGCCAGGTCCCGGTGCGCGTGCACCTGCCGGCGCGCGAACCGCTCGCCCCGGGCGGCGTGGCCCTCGC
>JAPKHB010000371.1 GCA_026647295.1 Planctomycetota bacterium
GCACGGTCTGGGCCGAGCGCCGGACGAGCGCGTGGGCGCCCGCGGCGTCCAGTTGCGCCTCGACCGAGCCGGCCGCGCCCGCGTCGAAGAGGGGGCGCGGCGCACCCGCGCGGACCTCGTAGACCAGGCGCCGTCCCGAACCCAGGGCCGCGCCGGTGAACACGACCCGCGCCGGCCCCTCGGCCCCCCTGTCGAGCGCGAGGAGTTCCTCGGCGTCGTAGCCGGGCGGCGTCAGGCGCTGCGCAGGCCCGAGCGTGACCTCCCCCGGCGGCCCCCCGATCTCGTGCGCGAACCAGGCGTGGGTGTCGGGTTCGGAGCGGCGCAGCAGCCAGCGGCCCGCGTGGACCCGGGGCGCGGGCGGCGGCTCGATCCAGGCCGGATCTGCTTCCTCCAGCACCACGCGGCCCCGCCCGTCGGCGGGGTCGCAGGCGTGCAGGCGCAGGCGCTGCTGCGCGCGGTCCAGCGTGAGCACCAGCACCGCGCGGTCTCCCGGGAGCCACGCGACGCGCACGACGTACTCCGGCGCCGGGGTCCCGAGGTCGAGCCAGACGACCGGGCCGCCCGCCACGTCCACGACGCCCACGCGCGCGACCGGGTTCGCCTCGCCCGCGCGCGGGTAGCGCAGCGTCGGCCCCTCGCCGCGCAGATCCCCCGCGGCGGGGACGCGGTAGTTCGGCACCGGCGTCTGGTCGAGTTGCAGGAAGGCGATCCGCGTCGCACCCGGCGCCCACCAGTGGCCGGTGTCGTGGCCGAGTTCCTCGGGGTAGAGCCAGTCCAGCGAGGCGTTGCGCCGGGCCTCGCTCCCGTCGCGGGTAAGGCGCCGCGGTGCGCCCCCGGCCGACGGCACGACCCACAGGTCGTGCTCCTGGACGAAGGAGACGTGGCGGGCGTCGGGCGAGAACTTGAGGTCCTGGACCGGCGTGACGGGAGTGAGCAGCAGGCGGTGGGCCCGGGCCTCGGGGTCGGCCCAGACGATCGCGCCGCCGACGACCGCAAGCAGCGCCTCGCCCCCGGGGTCGAAGACGAAGCGCGGCGCCGGGGCGCGGCCGATCCCGCGCGCGCCGGCCCCGCGCGCGGGCGCGCCCTGCGCGAGGGCGTCCAGGTCAAGGAGCACGCGCTCGGGGCCGTCGGCGGCCGGGGCCACGAGGAGGGAGGCCCCGCCCCGCCCCTTGCCCGGGGCGGCAAGGCGCACGCGCTCCGGACGGCCGGGCCGCCAGGACCACTCGGGCAGCGCCCGGGTGTAGGGCGCGCCGTCGAAGAGGCGCTTGAGGCTCAAGCCCGCTCCCCCGGCCTCCTCCGCCGCGGCCCGCGCGGCGGGACGGGCCAGCAGCGGCCCGCCGCCCAGGCCGGCGCAAAGGCACAGGAAGCAGGCCAGGCGGGGGAGCGGGACGCGGGGCATCGCGAGGATCCTTGCCGCCCGGCGCGCCCGGTGCAACGGGTCGGCGTGGGGCCCGGCGGACGCCCGTAGCGTAGAGGCATGGCCGAGGATCCCGGCGCCGCGCCCGCCCCCGTCCCGGTGCCCCCGGCCGCCCCCCCGGTGGGTCTGGCGGCGGTCGCGGGCAAGCCCTGGGTCGCCCGCGTCCTCTCCGATGGGCTCGCCCGGGAAGGGCTGCGCGCCGGCGACGAGGTGTTGCTCACCCCGCGCACCCACGCCGAGCACGGGGACCTGGTGGCGGTGCGCACCGCGGGGGCGGACGGCCCGCTCTCGCTGTGGAAGGCGCAGGACGGCGGGCCGGGCCTGATGCTGGTGAACGACGGCGCGCGGATCCCGTTCGTCCCGGCCGTTGCGCTGCACGGCGTCGTGATCGCGGTGCGCCGGCGCCGCGGCTCGGCCTGAACGCCGCGCGGCACGGGGGTTCAATCCGGCATGCGCTTGTTGGGGGCCGTCGTGCGCACGGCCGCCTGCAAGGCCCGCACCTTGATCGGGCCCGAGAGCACCTTCTTGGGGACGCCCTTGACGTCCAGCACCGCCACGGCCGGCGTAGCCTTCACGCCGAGGGCCTCGAGTTCGGCCCGGTGCGCGTCGAAGGAGAGCTTGACGCAGCGGAGTTGTTGCCCGAAGAAGCGCACCTCCAGGTCCATGAAGGTACGACCCTGCAGTTCGCGGCCGGCCTCGCCGTCCTCGGGGCCGAACGCGTAGAGCAGGATCCCGCCCTTCTTCTGCCCGGCGAGCGCCTGCCGCGCGGCCTCCAGGTCGCCCTGCCAGTCGAAGTTGCGGTCGTCCCCGGGGGTGTAGCGGCCCTCCATCACCCCCATCCACCAGCGCAGGTAGTCCGTCAACTGCTCGGGCCAGGCGTGGCCGAGCCCGGCTTGGAAGCGGGCCTCCACGCTGCGGACCTTGCCGGCCAGCACGCGCACGGTGTCGCGCGCCGCGTCGGCGTTGGCGTCCTGGTCGCCGGCGAGGGCGAGCACGCCCAACCCCTCCTTGGCCCACTTGGGTGCATTCCCCTCGCGGCACCCCGCCGCCACCCAGGTGGCGCTGGCCGGGCGCAGCGCGTCGTCGAAGGCCAGCGGCGCGAGGTTCCAGCCCCCGTTGGAGAAGCCCACGACGTGCACGCGGCGCGGGTCGATCGGCAGCGTCTTCTTGAGCTGCGCCACGATGCGCTTGACGCTGTCCAGGTCCGAAGGACTCCAGATCTGGCCCTTGCTCTTGGGGGCGCACACGACATAACCCTCGGCCGGCCAGGTGCGCAGCGCCCCGGCCATCCCCGTGGCCGACCCGCCCGCGCCGTGCAACACCACGACGAGCGAGGCAGGCTTCCCGGCCGAGAGGTCCCGCGGCAGGTCGAGCTCGACGGTGAGTTCGTCGATCGGCTGCGAGGAGGGCCCGAGCGGATACGGCAGGTCGTCGGCCCGGGCCCGGGGCAACCCGGGCAACGCCAGGAGCGCGAACAGGACAGCGGGGAGCGCCGCGCGGACCCGCGGGCGCGCGACCAGGGACGAGGGTCTCATGGCGCCATTGTGGCAGGACGCCGGGGCCGGGCCCTCATCTGCGAACGGGGCGGGTGGCGTCCGGCCGGGCGGCGGCGTCAGTGCACGCGCTGGCCCGGGCTCGCGCCGGCGTCGGGGGCGAGGAGGAAGACCGCGGTGTCGCCCGGCCCCGCCGCGACGACCATCCCCTCGCTCACCCCGAACTTCATCGTGCGCGGCGCGAGGTTGGCCACGCACACCACCAGGCGCCCCACCAGGGCCTCGGGGCGGTAGGCGGCCTTGATGCCGGCGTAGACCTGGCGCTGTACGCCCCCGCCCAGGTCAAGGACCAGGCGCAGGAGCTTGCGGGCCTCGGGGACCTCCTCGGCCTCCAGCACGCGGGCGACCCGCAGGTCGACCTTGGCGAAGTTACCTGCCGTTGTGGCTGACTTACTATTCCAAGTCGCCCGCGCTGGCGGCGGCCAACGGCCAGTGGCTAGCCTTCACGCGGCCGGCATACGATCGTCTCGGCGGCCATGCGGCGGTCGCGACGGAAGTGGTCGAAGATGTTGAATTGAG
>JAPKHB010000372.1 GCA_026647295.1 Planctomycetota bacterium
GCTTGTCGCAGCCCTCGCGTGGACCCTCGCGGCTCCGCTGGCGTTGGGAGGCTGCCGCGACCGCCCCTCGTCCGACCCGGCGGCCGCGGCGCCGCCTTCCCTGGCGATGCCCGCCCCGGGCGACAGCCGCTTCGTCCGGCCGCTCGAGATCGGGGCGGGCGCCTACTGGATCCAGCAGGGGGTGGGCGGGGCCAGCGTGGTGATCTGGCTCGACGGCGTGGAGTCGACCAGCGCCAGCGGGCTGGACGTGGTCCGGGCGGCGGCGGTCGCCGCGCTGGGGCAGGGCGAGTTCCGCCTCCTGCTGGCGGGCTGCCGCGGGGCTGTTTCGCGGATCGTGGTCCTGCGGGACGCGGACGGCGACGGCCGCGTCGATGATCCGGCGGGGCACAGCGACCTGCCGGCGGGCGTGATTGCGGAGCACCTGGCCGTGGACTCCGGGCAATCGGTCTTCTTCCTCCGCTGCCTCGAGGGGGCCCGGTTGCTCCGGGCGCTTGACACCGATGGCGATCACCTTCCCGATGGCGCGTGGCGCGAGTTCACGCCCCCAACCCACGCGCTCGACCCCGCCCACGACTTCGTCACGATCCAGTCGGCGTCCCGCGTCGTCGTGCGCCGCGCGCCCCCGTTCGCGCCGGACGATCTCGTGACCGTGATGGAGGACGCCGACGGTGACGGAGTGGCCGACCGGGTCCGGGTCGAGGGGGCCCTTGCCTCCGCCCCGATGGCCCCCCGCCTCCGGTGGCGCCCGCGCGCGCAGGACACGGAACTCGACGTACGCGGATCACCGGGCACGCCCGTGGCCCTGTACGAGGTGGACGGCGCCGGAGTCGCGTTCGGGGCCCCGCTTGGCTCCACGACGCTGGACGCCAGGGGCGACGGCGTCATCGCGTTGCGTGCGGCTCAGCCCCTGGGCACGCACCTGCGGCTGAAGGACGAGACCCACGGCCTTTGGGAGCAGGTCTGGGAGTCCGTGGCCGCCAACTACCCCATCTTCCGGTCCGCGAGCCCGCGGGAGTTCCTCGCGGGCATCGGCGGCACGGTCACCCTGCGTGGCAGCGGCTTTCGTTCAGCGGACTCCTTCAAGGCATCCCTGGTCGAGAGCGGCGGCCGCGGGGTGCTGGAAGGCCTGGCCTGCACCGTCCACAGCGACACGATCCTGGCGGTCGCCATCCCCGCCGCGCTCCCTGTCCCCGCCGGGGAACCCTACGCCGCCTGGCACCTGGTGGTCGCCTCGACTACCCCCGGCCATCCCGCCCTGGGAGTGGACATCAGCGTGAAGCGGCCACCCTGACCCTCGATCCGCCGCCCGGCCGGCGGCGGCCCGTCCCCTGCCCGGCGACGCCCCGGCCGGCGGCGCAGCGCCCGGGACTTCACCGGGCTGCCTGGCGCAGCCGTTCGACCATCCGGGCGCGCCAGGGGCCCGCGCGCGGGTCGATGCTTCCCAGGGCGAGGGCACGCTCGACGGCCTCAAGCGCAGCGGTGTGGAGAACACCGAACGCGGCTGGAAGTCGTCACGCTCCTCGTCCAGGCCCTCGCAGGGGCGGCCCATGGACTGCTGGAGAGCGGGCGTCTGCGGAGGCCCCCGGTCCCCACGAGGCCTGCGAGGATGCGCGTGGTGGGAGGTCCTGGGGCTCCATGCGACCGGGGCTTTGAGACGCGCCGGCTCGACTCGCGGATCGCGGGACCGAAAGGTGACCGAAACGAGCCGCGCTCGGCAGTTCAGAAGTCAGGAGCCAACCAGGTCATTGATCGCAGCCACTAGGTCCCGCCGGCGCACATCGAGGAACGCCCGGAACTGCGCCACCTCCCATAGGCTTCGGTCAAGGGGGACGCACTGCGCCACAAGACTCTCCTCACCTCTTGATGCGATCACCTTAGGAAGGTACTCGGAAGGGGCAGCGGAATTGATATGCCGGTTAGTCCGACCTCCGATGAAGGCCCTGTTCGCGATCTCATTCACCTCGGCACGGTCGTACATATCCTTCACCTTGGCCTTAGGGAAGATGTGATGGGACTGAAGAGCATGCTGGTGCCCCGTATGGCGAAGCGACACCTCGAGACCGGTCTGCCAGTCCTTCGCCCCGCGCCGCTTTACCGCGAGGTACGACAAGCCATAGAGACCGCTCCTTTCTCCGCGCCGCGCGATGTCGGCTTCCTCGAAGTGAAGCCGGCCGAATTGCTGTTCGAGGTGCTTCAGCAAGGATTGGGCTCCCTCTCCACGCTGCAGGCGCGCTAGGTCAGCGTCCAGCTTCGTCTCACTCGATCCGCTGAAGTAGCCTCGTCCAGAACCAATAAGCACCCACCTCAATAGGTCCCGTTCTTCGTCCCGGCTGAGCCGCCCACTTGTGCGCTCGAACGCGTAGGAAAGTGCCGGTAGGAAGAACGCGGATGACAACAGCGACTCGTCCTCAATCCGTCCGTTCGAGGCGAGGAAGTTCACCGCGAAGCGCAATCCGTCCTTTGCGCGCGCCCATCCCTCCTTCAATCGCGGGGTCGAGATCCCGGCCAGAGTCTTGAACCGTGACTGGCCCGAGGCGTGGACTACCATCGAGCGGACAAGCATCCCGATGTCGATCGTAAAGTTGAGGCGCTCACACTCTTCCTGGAATCCCTCCAGCTCGGGGAGCAGGTTCTGCCAGCGAGATGTGATTTGGGCCAGAGCAAGATCGTGACTGCGCAGTTTTACACCGAGCGAGTTCACCCGCACGAAGATCTCTGCGACCTCCTCGTAGCCAAGCCTGCGGTCTAGTAGATGCATAACATACTCATACTTGCGGATGGCTCGCAGTCGCCCGAGCCGCTCCGTGTAGCGCTGGTACCGCGGGTCATCAAGGCTGGTAATGCCCGCCTCCTTGAGGAAAGGGGCGTCGCTCGTTGTTGAGAACACACCCGTGACTGAGACCCAGTTGGGGAGGCTCGCCATCGCCTTGCTCCCAACTACGAAAGTCAGCCGGCGAAGCCGCTCCTGTAGGGGGATGTCGTCCTCCTCCTCTGATTCATCCCCGTCGTCGTCCCCATCTGCGTCCTCGTCCACCTCGCGCACCTCCTCTGTGGCGTCGGGATGGTCCAGATTGAAGAGAATGTCGATTGGCTTGCGCCGACCCCGCACTTGAACCGGTTCGCCCCTCAGGACAGCACTGAGCGATGTCAGGCGCTGCTGTCCGTCGAGCAGGAGCTTCGTCGTCGAGTAGATCGTGGGTGCCTGAGCGACGCTGATGTCGCGGGCGGGAACCGCATCTTCAGTTTCCCACACGAGTATCGCTCCGCTGGGATAGCCCCGGTAAAGCGAATCCAGCAGGTCTCGCACGCGGGTGGCCCTCCAGACGTACCGCCGTTGCATTTCCGGGAGGCGCAGTTCGCCGCGCGCGATCATGTCGACCAGCGATCCAACGTTATTGACCAGAGCAGAAAATAGTTGTATTCCCCCGGCTGCGTGCGATGCTTCTGCGCATGAGTTCCGACGCACGCC
>JAPKHB010000373.1 GCA_026647295.1 Planctomycetota bacterium
GGCGCCGAGGACCCGCATGAGCTACCGCCCGTTCTACGAGTTTCTCCCCGAGGTGGCCGAGCGCGAGACGCGCGTCATCACCGTGCTGCGGCGGGCCCTTGGGGTTGGGCTGCCGCCCGCGCGGTACAGCCTCGTCGAACTGTTCTGCGACGAGCGCGGGTGCGACTGCCGGCGCGTGTTCCTGCACGTCGTCTCCTCGCTGCGCCCGGGGCCCGAGGCGGTGATCGCGTGGGGGTGGGAGCCGCGGGAGTACTACGTGCGCTGGATGGGCGAGGCCGATCCGCTGGTGATCGACAGCCTGAAAGGGCCCGCGCTGAACCTCGGCAGCCCCCGGACGGAACTGGCGCAGCCCCTGCTCAAGATCGTGACCCAGGTGCTGGCGACGGACACCGCCTACGCCGCGCGCATCCAGGCCCACTACCGCCTGTTTCGCGACCACGTGGATCGAAAGCGGGGCCGGCCCCGCTGGTTCGACGTGGCAGAACCGCGCGCCGCGCCGCGCGGGCCGCGGCGCCGGCGCTGACCGGTTCGCGGCGGCGCGGCTTGAGGGGGGGGGGCGGCGCTGGCGGCCCGCAGCGCACGGGCCGCCCGCCTTGGGACATGGGCGCAAGGGGCGGGTGGTCTGCACTTTCCTTGGGGTGCCCGGCGCGCCATGGGAATATGCGAATGTGCCGCGAACTCCGTCATCGGTTTCCTCCGACGTGCGCGTCGAGGGCCCAAAGGACGGAGCCGGCGTGCGATTCGCGGCGTCGGCTCCGGCAGCGCATGGTGTGCCCGGAACACGGCACGCCGCGCGGAGCACGGCGGTCGTCGGCTCGCGGCGTGGACCCGGAGCGTGACCTGGAGGTGGTTTCATGGAGTTTCCCGACAACGATCGGTCGCCGGAGGCGACGCCCCTGCCCATTTCGGCCCCGGAGGCGCTTGCGGTGATCGGCAAGGCGCGCCGCGTGGCCGTCGACGCGGCCAACTTGAGCATGACCGCGGCGGGGCAGAGCCGCTGGGGCGCGGCGCAGCACGCGCTCTACCTGCACGTCGTGAACGCGATCCTCGGTCCGATCACGCGCCAGATGCCGCGCCTGGAGGAGGACGGGCCCCGGGCGCTGTAGCGGCGGCGCCCCGGCCCGCGCGGCCGCCTCCGGTGTGCCGCGCGGGTCCGGCGTCCCGGCGGGCGCGCCCGGGCCGGGTGGACGGAACCGCCGCTTGGTCCGCGGCGGCCGTAGAGTGCCGGCCCACGGCCGGGGGGCCGGCGCACCAGGCGCCGGCCCGACACCGGTCGCGGGAGGAGGACGCATGCTGTTCGTCGTCGAGCTGCGGTTGCCGATCGAGCCCTTCAACTCGCACGTGCGCGACGGGAGCGCGGGCGCCCGGCTCCAGCGCATCCTGAAGGAGACGAAGCCCAAGGCGGCCTACTTCACCGCGCAGGACGGCCAACGGGGCGGCGTCCTGATCTACGAACTCACCGACGCCGCGCAGCTGCCGGCGCTCGCCGAGCCCTGGTTCCTGCAGTTCGAAGCCGAGATCGAGGCGCGGCCCGCGATGACGCCCGAGGATCTGGGTCGGGCGGGTCTTGAGGCGCTGGGCAAGTCCTGGGCCTGATCCGCCGGGGGCGGGCGCGGCTTGGGGCGGCGCCGGCGGTTGGCCGGGCGCTGCCCCGGGCCCCGGGCCCGGGGCGCGCGGCTACCGCAGGTAGAACTCGTAGGCGCAGGTGAGCCGCTTCTCCTCTCCGGGGGCGAGTTCGACGTTCCACTCGACGTCGCTGTGGTGGTTGAGGCTCGGGTGGCCGCCGCGGGACCAGTCCTCGGGGCGGAAGTCGTTGATCACGATCCGGCCCTCATCGGAGGCCTCGGTCACGCGGCCGCCCAGGGCGAGGGTGGCCCGAAAGCGCGTCGCCTCGGAGCGGAAGTTCCGGACCCGGATCGTGGCCTGTTTCTGGATCCGCGCGTACTCGTGGCCGCCGTGGGTGATGGCCTTGGGCTGGCGGGCGCTCTCGACCTCGGAGAAGTCGGCGCGTACGTCCACCGCGATCGTGAGCGGCAGCAGCGAGGAGGCGCCGACGGGCGTGTAGGTGATCATGTCCTGCCCGATGGGGACCTGGCCGTCGAGCGTGAGGGCCGCGCCGGTGGTCCAGGGGACGTCGGAGTCGTTCGTGAGTTCGAGGTGGTGCCAGACCTCGTGGCGGGCGAGTTCGATGGGGGCCAGCACCTGCGCCGACGCCTTGGGGCGGACGTAGGAGCCCCCGCCCTCGACGTTGCGGCCGAGGTTGACCTCGAGGGCGTAGAGGTGCTTCATCGGGACGGTGCTCTGCCAGAGCGGGAGCGTGGCGCGCGCGCCCTTGGGGAGCGTGAGCGCCTTGACCCCGTAGACGAACAGGTCCTGGCTCCCTTCGCCGGCGAGCTCGGGCGCGAGGTCCATGGGCGAGCGTTCGGTCGGCCCCATCCGCTCGCCGGCCCGGCTCTGGAAGGCCACGTTGGACGTCTGGCCCATCTGGCCCATGAGCTGGGGGGCCGCGCGGCGCAGGGCGCTTTGCAGCGTCGCCTCGAGCGAAAGCGGCGAGACGACCTCCTTGAAGCGAAAGTGCGGGACGCCCACCACCAGGGAGGCCTCGACCTGGTCCAGGTCCTCGGCCTCGTTGAGGATCTCGGCCTGGAGCGCGAGGTCGGCCGAGGTGGAAAGGTCGCCGCCCACCCGGTAGGTGGGAATCCAGCGCAGGTCGGGCCCGAAGTGGAGCACGACCAGGGCGACCTCCTGGCCGGCGCGGCCCGGGCCGAGGTCAAAGCGCATGCGCTTGGTCACGGCCCGGGTCTCAAAGGCGCGCGTGATGTTCGTCTCGAGCGTGGCCGCGGACAGCGTCTGGACCAGGGCGACCGGGAGGACGACCTCGCCGCGGGGCGTGTCGGACATGACCAGGAGGTGGCCGCCCTGGGGCAGCAACTCCCGCTCGGCGGGGGGATGGGCGGCCGAAGGGGCGGGCGGCTCGGGGTCCCGCGGGGCGGGGCGGTCGAGCACCTGCTTGAGGACGCCGGCCAGTTCCTTCCCGTCCGTGAGGCCTATCGTCACGCGCCGGCCCAGGTTCACCCGCAGGAGGTCCAGGAGCGTGAGGCAGGTCTCGCGGCGTTCCTCGGCGCGGCGCGTCTCGACGAACTGGGCCTGCATGCCGACGAGGGCCTCGCCCTCGGAGAAGGCCCAGAAGGTCCCGAGCACGGCGTTGTCGGGGACGGCGTCGGTGTAGACGTGGCCCTGGTCGTCGGCGAGGGCCGTGCCCCGCCGCACGAAGAGCGCGTGGCCGTCCTTGAAGATCACGACTCGCCGGGTCGCAAGCGTCAGCGCGCCTGGCGCCGGCGCCTTGGCGTCGGGGCCCTCGTCGGCCAGGGCCGGACCCAGGGCGAGCAGGGGGAGGAGCAGGGTGAGGGGCAGCAGGCGCGCGCGCATGGGGGGCTCCGGGGGGAAGGGGCGGCGGGGGGCGCCCG
>JAPKHB010000374.1 GCA_026647295.1 Planctomycetota bacterium
TGAAGCGGGCAGGGCTCGGTTGCGTGCTCGAGCAGACAGCCCGGGCAGCAGCCCGGCGGGACCTTCCGGCCCGGGGGAACGAGGGGGGCCGTCACCGGGCACCCCCCTCGGGATCGAAGCCCGTCTGGGCGAGGTCGCAGACCAGGTCCGCGCCCTCCGCGAGCGCGAGCGCCCGCCGCAGGTGCCTTTCGAGTTCCCGGCTCAACCCGCGGGCGAGGTCGGCCTCGCCGCGTTCGGCCGCCGCGCGCAACTCGGCGGCGGCGACCCCCGCCGCGAAGGCGAGGCTCTCGATCGTCGTGGCGAGCGCGGCCGTCGTGGCCAGCGCCGGGTGCGGGGCGCGCGTCACCGGGCACCCCCCTTCGAGAGCGGCCACCCGTCCGGGCCCGCGACCGCCGTGAGCGTCGTGCAGCGCGACTCGCAGCCCAGCGGCCCCAGGTCCGCGGGCCACTCGCGCACGTCGGCCAGCGTCACGCGCTCGACGCGCTGGCCCGAGATGTCGCGGCCCGTGTAGAGCGCGCTCATCCCGGCGCAGGCGCGGCAGATGCGCCGGCCGTTGTCGCTCCAGTAGACCGCCCCCTCCCGAAGGAGGGGGCGGGGGTCGGTCGTGCGGCGGCCGCTCACTTGGCACCGCCCTTCTCGCCGTCGTTCGCGGGCGCCTTGGCGCGGCCCTGGAGGCCGAAGAACAGGAACCCGTTCCAGGGCGTCCCCGAGACCGCCTTGGCGATCCCCGAGAGGCTGCGCCAGGTCTTCCCGTCGTAGAGGAACCCGGCCTCGAGGACCTGGACCCGGACCTCCTTGCCCTGGAACGTGCGGGTGAGCAGCGCGCCGGGTCGGGGGAGCCGCGGGTCCCGCGGGCGCGGGGTGGCCTCGGGCGCGGGGGTGGCCGGGGCGGCCTTGGGGGCCTTGGCCGCCGGCTTCGGGGTGGCCTTGCCCTTCTTGGGCGGGCCCTTCTTCGCCCCCTTCCCGGGGGCCTTCTTGGTGCTCTTGGTCGCCATGGTTGGTCTCCTTCGCGGCGGGGGCGCTCCCCGCCGGTCGGGTCGCATGAGGGCTCTGGCCGGGGGGCACCTCAAGGGCTTTCTGCCCCCCGGGGGGCCCGAGAAACCGGGCTCTCCGGGCCGCTAGGGGTCTGTAAGGGGCCACGGAGCGGGGCCTCACGGGGCCCCCCTCCCGCCGCCGTGGACCGCCACGAACTCACGGCAGACCCGGCAGCCGGCGGCCGTCCCGGCGGGGCGGTCGTAGCGGGCGCAGATGGGGCAGCGGGGCCAGCGCACGCCGCCCAAGGGGCCCTCCCCGGGGGGGGTCACGCGGGGGGCGCCGAGCGGGGTCGCCGGGGGGTCGGGGACGGTAGGACCGTCCCCTACGGGATTTTCCCTTCTCGCGCCTTCGTAGGAGACTTCTCCCGTAGAACCGCCCCACTGTCCCGAACCGTCCCCTGAGCCCGGATTCTTCAGGGTTAGCCCGCGCCACCCACGAGCCTTGTTCGGGCCCACTTTGCAGGACCGGATGCCTCGGTCGGTCAGTTTGGGCCCAAAGGCCTGGGGGGAGAGCGGGGCGTCGCCCTCGCCCTCGCACCACTCGGCGTAGGCCCTGCGCAGGGCCTTGGAGGTGACGGCCAGGTCCGAGCCCAGCCGGCAGCGGTCGGCGATGAAGCGCCCCACGTGGTCCTCGGCCTCGCGGTACTCGGCGACGGCCGCCAGGACGACCTCGGGCGGCCGCAGCCCCTCGCGCTGCCACTCAAGGCAGCCCCGGACGGCCCAGGCGAGGATCCCGGGCAGTTCGTCCCGGAGCTTGCGCCTTAGGTCGTTGTCCCGCTGCTCCCTGGCGACGGTCACGGGCCAGGGCACGAGCCGCACGCGGCGCCACATGGCGTGGTCCGTCCCGCGGATCCGGGGGCGGTGGTTCCCGGTCAGGATCAGCTTGCCGGTCGGCTGGTAGGTGAAGAACTCCTGGTAGTGGAACCGGCAGGTGATCGGGTCCTCGCCCGTGAACGCCTTCACGGCGGCCTCGTCGAGCCGGACGCCCTCGTTGGGCTCGGCCGCCACGACGAGCCGGGCCCCCCGCAGCGCCGCCAGGTCGTTCGTCGGCGCGTCCGGGCGGCGCTGCACGAACGTGGCGTACGGGGTGGGCTTGGCGTAGTCGCCGAGCACGGCGCGCAGCGTGTCGGAGTAGACCCCCTTGCCGTTCTCCCCGCCCCCGTGGTGGATGGCGAAGACCTGCTCCCCCATCGTCCCGGTCAGGCAGTACCCGGCGTAGCGGGCCAGGAACCCCCGCACGTCGGGGTCGGGCTGCACCTGCTCGAGGAAGCGCTGCCACCGGGGCGCCCCGGCCCCAGGGTCGTAGGCGATGGGGACGATCTTGGTCAGCAGGTCCTCGCGCCGGTGCGGGCGTAGCCCGCCCGTGCGCAGGTCGAGCGTGCCGTTGAGGACGTTGAGCAGCCACGGGTCGGCGTCCAACGCCTCGGCCAAGACCACGACCTCGGGCTCCGTCTCGGCCAGGGCCAGCAGCGCCCGCAGGCGGTCCGCGCCCTGGCTCTTGGCGGCCCACTTGCCCAGGGCCTCGGCGGCCTCGGCCGTCGGGGCGCTGCGAGCCTCGGACCAGATCGTGCGCGCGGTGGCCTTGGAGCGGCGCATGGCGGCTCCCGTGGCGTCATCCTTCCACCGGCGCCCGTCCCAGACGAGCCAGCCCAGGGCCCGGGAGTACAGGAGGTCGGGGCCGTGGTGGTTGACGAGCCGGCGGGCGTTGGCGAGGTCCGTACAGAGCCCCGCGGCGTCCGCCCAGGGCGGGCCGGGGCCGTCGGGATCGCCGGCCGGGGCGCCGCTACCGAAGGCCGCCTGCGTGCGCTGGGCGGCGATCCGGACCGTGCGCTGGCCGTAGGTCTCGCCCTGCCCCGCGCTCTGCTCCCACTTGGGGCGGAACAACGCCGAGCGGCGAAAGAGCCGGTCCATGCGCGCCTCGTCGCGGCCCGTCCAGAAGGCGAGCAGCATGCAGAGGGCCAGGTCCGCCTCCGAGGGCGACTCGTAACCGCGCGTGTCCCCCGCGTCGTAAAGGGCCCGGAACTTGGCCCCGTTCTTCGCGCCCCGCGCCCGGGTGAGGAGGACCTCGTCCTCTTGCGGCGGGGACTCCGGGGGCGCCGGCCCAGGGTGCGGCACGGGCCCGTGCGGTTGCGGGAAGTGCTCGGCGTGCCAGGCCTCGACCTCCTCCCACCGGGCCTCGATCTCCCCCGGGGATGCGCCCCCGGCTCCCCGGGCCGTGATCGTGAAGTAGCGGCCCTGGTCGTAGCACTCGACCGGGCCGCGCTTTCGGCCCCCGGGCGGAAGCGCCCCCTCGAGGATCAGGTGGACCCCCGTGCCCGAGGGGCTCACCTCGGTGTACGTCCCGAATCGGTCGACGATGGCTTTCGCCCACGGGGCG
>JAPKHB010000375.1 GCA_026647295.1 Planctomycetota bacterium
GGCCACCCAGCGCGCAGTGCGCGGCATGAGCTGCATCAGGCCGGAGGCGCCCGCGACCGACCGCACGTCGGGAATGAACCGGCTCTCCTGGCGCACGAGGCCGAGCACGTACGGCTCCTCGAGGCCCTGGTCGCGCGCTGGCGCGGGCAGGAAGACCGGCTCGAGCGCATCGCGGCGGCGATGCTGGCCGGGGAAGACTGGACCGTACACCTCAAGGGCCTGCCCCTGGTCGAGGAGGTCCCGCCCCAGGCCGGGGAGGCCTGCGGGCGCGACCTTAGGGGCGCGGACTTGAGCCGGCACCTCAAGCCCCCGCTGGAGATCCGCGAGGCGGGCGAGTCCGCCGCGGCCGTGGTCGCGGGCATCACGCTGGAGGCGATGCAGAACAACACGCCGCTGCCGGGCATCTCCCCCTTCCCGGCGGACCTGGAGGGTGCCGAGCAGACGGCGGTCGCCATCCGGCGCGGCGAGACCATCCTCCTGGCGCGCGCGCAGGGCCGGCCCGTCGGGGTGGTGCGCGTCGCCCGCCGCTTCGAGTTCCGGCAGCACACCGGCGGGGTGGACTACGCCGAGTTGAGCAGCCTGGCGGTGCTTCCGGACTACCGGCGCCAGGGCATCGGCGCCCGCCTGCTGGCGGCCGCGGAGGCCCGCGCCCGCGCCGACGGATTCGCCTGGGCCCTCCTGCGGACCACCCGCGAAGTGGGCCTCGTGCCCTACTACGAGCGCCGGGGCTACCGCGTCGTGCAGGTGCGCCAACTCACCTACCCCGACAGCCCCACCTTCCTGGACGTGCTGATGACCCGGGCGCTGGTCCCGGCCGAGGGGGAGTCCCGCAGCGGCGGGCGCCGGCTCCTCGGGGCCTCCCTGGCCTGAAACCCGAGGGCCGGAACGCTCGCCGCGGCCGTGCGACCTCGCACGTCGCGCGCCGGGCCCGCCCTCGCACGGACCGCAGGGCGGCGGATGGGGCGCCCCCCCGGGCGGCATGGCTGTTGCAACAGTGATTGGCGGAGGCTCCCGCATGGCCTATCCGCTGGCCGCCCTGCCCTGGATCGAGCCGGCTGACCGCGCCCGGCTCCATGCCCTGGGCCTGCGCACCAGCCGCCAGTTCCTCAAGGCCGCGGCGCGCCTCGAGCAGCGCCTCGGGCTCGAGCGGCGCACGGGCATCTCGGCCGAACGCCTCCTGGCCTGGACGCATCGCTGCGACCTGCTCCGCCTCACGGGTCTGGGCCCCACCTACACCCAGTGGCTCGCGGCCATCGGCGTGCGGCGGATGGGCGACCTGGCCGCCTGGCGGGACTTCGCCCGGCTGGCCCGGCGCCTGGCCCGGCACGGGGCCCCGCCGGGCTGCGCCGCAGCCCCACCCGGCACCGCGCAGGTCGCCCGTTGGGTCGCGCAGGCCCGGCGCGTGGTGCCCTGCGTCGAGGAGGCGCCGCCTACGCAGCCGTGGGGCTGGGCGGCCGCCAGGCGATGAACCCGACGGGGACGGGCAGGGGCTCCAGGTCGCCAAGCCCCGCGGCCCGTGCCCACTCGTGCACCTCCTGCGGCGCATGGTGGCTCTGCAGCGCGGGGGCGAGCCAGTCGTGGACCACCTGCGCACACTCCCCCCAGGTGGCCCGGCCCCAGCGCGTTCCGCTGTAGGAGCGCACGCCCAGGGTGAGCGGGGCGAGCAGGAAGCACAGCCAGCGCAGGAGCGGATCCGGCAGGCGGGTCGTCAGCGCGCGCGCCACCCCGAACACGGCTTCGCGCACGCGCCCTTCGCGGGGGTAGAGCCACACGTACAGCGCCCCGCCGGGCTTGAGCAGGCGGGCCAGCGCGGCGTAGCCGCGGGCCGGGTCCGGCGTGTGGTGCAGGACACCGTCACAGAACACCAGGTCGAAGGACGCCGGCCGGAAGGGCGGCGCGAGCACGTCCCCCTGCACCCACGCGAGGCCCTCGGGGTCGGGCTCGAGACCTGCCTGCTCCGGGCCCCGACCGATGTCCAGGCCGACGGCCCGCGCCCCGAGCGCGCGAAAGGCCCGCAGGTAACGGCCGTGCCCGCAGCCCGCGTCCAGCACCGTGCGCCCGCGGTACCAGGCCGCGTCGATGCGCCCTCCCATGCGCGCGCCGGTCAGGAAGGCGGCCATGGCGCGGGCGTCCTTGCCGAACAGGCGACGCAGGCGCCCGTAGCGTCGCCACTGACGTTCGAAGGCGCGCACCGTGCGCCGGCCGGCGGCGACCGCGTGCGTCGCCCCCCGCGCCGGAAGCAGGCAGGGCACCCCGCCGCGCACCTCGAAGGGGCCCGCCCCGCAGGCGTCCGCGCAGTCCAGCCCGACCGGGCCCGGAGCGAGCGCGCCCCCGCAGGCCGGGCAGGCCAGGAGCGGGGCGAGGAACGCCGGAAGGAGGGGGGCGGCGCAGGGCAGGCGTAACGCTCCGGGGGGGCCGCGGGGGGGCGCGGCGTGAGGATCGGGTCCCTGGGTCACCGGAAGGCCCGGGGGGGGCGGCGGCGGCGTAACTCCCGCCCCGGAAAGGGGTTGGAGCCAGCGGGGCGGCCGCCGCCGGGGGCCCGGCCGGATTCCGCCTCGGATTTTCTGGAACCCGGCCCTTGCGCCGGGCCCGGGACGCTGGGTACAGTAGCCGGACTTACCTGCGTTTTCCGCCCGTGGCGCGCTCTGCGAGGTGCCGCGGGAGATGGGCAGGGAAGGTGGTTCGTGTACCTCGTCGGGTCCCCCGACGCCGGGACCCGGGCCACGCCGCAGGCCTCGGATTCCCCGCCGCGTCCCCCGCGCCCGGGCCCGCTTCCGCCGACCTGCGTGCCTGCCTGTGTCCGCTTCGAGTTCCCGTCTCCCCATCCTCCCCTCCCCGGCCCCGAACGCCCCGTTCGCCCGAACCGCAAGAGCCCCGTTTCCCCCCACCCGATTCCTCGCCGCCCAGCGCCCGCGCTGCGGAGGCGACAGACCAGGAGCCCCCGATGATCCCCCACACCGCCGCCCCGGACCGGACGAGCCGCATCGTCCAGACCGGCATGCTCATCGAGCAGAACGTCGAGGCGCGCTACCTGCGCGTCGGCCGCGCGTTCACCTACGGCCCGATCCGCCGCCTCTTCGAGGAGTACGCGGCCGAGGTGCGCGACCACGCGCGCATCCTGTCGCGGCACCTAAGGGACCGCGACGCGGGTCGCTCCCTCGTCAAGCAGTCCGGGCGGCGCCGCCGTCCGCGCGCCGCGGAGGGTCCGCCGATCCTCAACCCGATCGCGCTCTACCAGGCCTTCGACGACGCCTTCCGCGCCGCGGAGCGGGCGATCGTCTTCCACCGCCGGGCGACCAGCCAGGTGGGCGACCGTTACCTGCGCAAGTTCCTCGAGGTCCTGGCGGGCGACCATTCGTTCCACCTGGACATCCTC
>JAPKHB010000376.1 GCA_026647295.1 Planctomycetota bacterium
GTGGCTGCCCAGGCTGCTACGCGAGCCAAGGAGGCTCTGGCGGCGGACGCTGATTTCAGGCCCCCAGTTCGTCTGGCTTCTGATGCGGGCAAGCGTGCGCGGCCCCCGGGGCAGAGAGTTAGCGGCCGTAGCGTTTAGGGAGACCCCGCACCCGCGTTGGGCCGGAGGAGGAGGTGCCGGTGGCTAAGGTTGCGCTGCTCACGGGAATCACCGGACAGGACGGCTCGTACTTGGCGGAGTACCTGCTGGCGCTGGGATACGAGGTGCACGGTGTGGTGCGCCGGAGCAGCCTGTTCAACACCCAGCGGATCGACCACATGTACGAAGATCCGCACGAGGGGTCTGCCATGCGGTTGCACTTTGGCGACCTGACCGACGGGGTGACGCTGCGGCGGATCTTGGAGGCAGTCGGGCCGGAGGAGGTCTACCATCTGGGCGCCCAAAGCCATGTCCGCGTGTCGTTCGACATGCCCGAGTACACGGTGGAGTCCGTGGCGCTGGGGACTCTGCGGCTGCTCGAGGCCATCCGGGACGTCGACCGGACGGGCATCCGGTTCTACCAGGCGGGCAGCAGCGAGATGTTCGGGGCGGCGCCCCCGCCGCAGTCCGAGCGGACCCCCTTCTACCCCCGGAGCCCCTACGCGTGTGCCAAGGTCTTTGCGCATCACCAGGTGGTCAACTACCGCGAGGCCTACGGGATGTTCGCCGTAAACGGGATCCTGTTCAACCACGAGAGCCCGCGGCGCGGGGAGACGTTCCTGACACGGAAGGCGACGCGCGCGGCGACGCGGATCAAGTTGGGGTTGCAGTTCACGCTCTATCTCGGCAACACCCGGGCCAAGCGGGACTGGGGGTACGCGGGCGATTACGTTCGGGCCATGCACCTCATGCTTCAGCAGGATCAGCCGGAGGACTTCGTCATCGCGACGGGGTCGACGCATAGCGTCCAGGAGTGGGTGCACGCGGTGTTCGATCGACTGGGTCTGGACCCGGCGGACCATGTACGGGAGGATCCGCGCTACTTCCGCCCCACCGAGGTGGACGTCCTTTTGGGGGACGCGAGCAAGGCCCGCGAACGGCTGGGGTGGGTTCCGGTGGTGGGGTTCGACGAGTTGGTCGACATGATGGTCACGTCGGACCTTCGGCTGGCGGAGCGGGAGCGCCTGCTGCTTGAAGCCGGCCACCGGGAGCCGCCGGCGATCGAGAGCCGGGCGTGAGCAGGGAACTCATGAAGGGTCGGCAAGGCGACAGACCATGACGGGGGTGCGGCCCCTCACGGCGGAGGATACCGTCCTCGTAGCCGGAGGCCGGGGGCTGGTCGGGCGGGCGCTGCTTCGGCGCCTGGCGCAGCGGGGAGTAAAGCGGGTGCTGGCGCCCCCACGCCAGGAACTCGACCTTCGGGATCCTGTCGCCGTGGCGCGTTGGTTCTCTACACACCGCCCGACCGTCGTCCTCATGGCGGCGGGCACGGTGGGGGGGATCCTCGCCAACGCGGAGCGACCCGCGGAGTTCCTGAGGGACAACCTGGCGATGGCCGTTGCCGTCGTGGACGCAGCCCATCAGCACGGCGTGCGCCGGCTGCTGTATCTCGGCAGTTCCTGCATCTACCCCCGCGATGCCCCCCAGCCGATGGCGGAGGAGTGTCTGCTCACGGGGCCTCTGGAGCAGACCAACGAGGGGTATGCGCTGGCGAAGATTTCGGGGATCAAGTTGTGCCAAGCGTACCGGCGGCAGTACGGGTGCGACTTCATCGCCGCGATGCCCACGAATCTCTACGGGCCCGGGGACAACTTCAGCGCCGAGGGCTCGCACGTGATCCCGGGGATGATGCGGCGCTTTTACGAGGCGCGGGAGCGCGGGGAACGGCGGTTGGTCGTGTGGGGCTCCGGCCGCGTGCGGCGCGAGTTTCTTCACGTCGATGACCTTGCGGACGCCTGCCTGTTCCTTTTGGACCGCTACTCCGGAGAGTCGCACATCAACGTGGGCACGGGCGTCGACGTAACGATTCAGGAGTTGGCCGAGGCGATGCGTGAACTCGTGGCGCCCGGGCTGGAGATCGAGTTCGACCCGAGCAAGCCGGATGGAACGCCCCGGAAGCTCTTGGACTGTTCGCGCATCCACGCGATGGGTTGGAAGGCGCGGATCAGCCTTCGCGTGGGTCTGCGGCAGACCTACGAGTGGTTTCAGGACGCCCTGGGCAAGGGGGCTGTGCGACTTTGACGGTCAGGAGCGCTTGGAATGATTGGTCCGACTCGCATATGCAACATGTGACAGCGCGTGGAATGGCGACATTCGCCCTTAGTCTGCTTCGGCCGTGGTACGCCCGACGCCCAAGGCAGGCTGTACGAAGGATACTACTGGGCTGCCGAAGATCGCAACGCGCATCTCGCGTGGTACGCCTCCCATGGGGAGCATGGGTGCGCGTGGACAGTGGCGAGGCGATTGGCCAGTCCGTTCTTCGGATCGGCCTATACGACCCGTGCGTGTGCGAGGTACTCGCGCGACTGGCGAGGAGATCATTGCCGTCCGTTGACGTCGGAGCGAACATTGGTTGCATGACGAGTATCCTCGCGAGGTATTCAAGCGCGGTCCTTGCCTTTGAACCGCACCCCGAGATCCACCGAAAACTCACTGCCAATGTACGAATGCTGCACGGGCGTCGGAGGTTTGCTGCCTGTGCGGTGTATGCGGTGGCCCTGAGCGACCGAGAAGGCGATGGATGGTTGTGCACTCCGGAAGGCTGGGACCGAAATCAAGGGGTGGCGCAGCTTGACAAGTCGGGACACCACAGCGCGCTTCGTGTGGCAGTGTCGCGCCTTGACCACATTCTAGGTGCAGCAAAGGTGGGCGTGATGAAGGTGGATGTGGAGGGGCATGAGTTGCGTGTGTTTCGAGGAGCCTCCAGGAGTCTCTCCGCTGGCAGGATTCGCCATGTGGTATACGAAGACCACGTGGGGCCCGAGAGCGAGGCGAGCAGATTCCTCGCGGGCATGGGGTACGTCATCTTCCCAATTCTCGGCGCGAGGTTCCTAGGTCCTGTCTTGGGTGGTGCGGGGGATCGCTGTTTGGCGGGGGATTGGGCTCCGAGCTATGTCGCGACACGTCATCCAGAAGAGTGTCTCGCGCTGTGTCGTCAGCGTGGCTGGCTTGCCATTCCATGGTCCTTGGAGTGAGGGGGTTGGAACATGGCTCAGCCTACTGTAGGGCGGCGGTGGGGAAGCGCCGGATTCCGGCGCTCTGGGCGAGCGTTTGGCGGGGGCCCTCCGGGGCGTTGGCGGGGCCAGCCTGAGCTGGCCGAGGATGTCGGCGATCGCCAGGGGCTGATGGGGGCGGGCGGGGGCGGCGTGAGCGTA
>JAPKHB010000377.1 GCA_026647295.1 Planctomycetota bacterium
CGCGACCTGCCGCGGCGCTTAACGCGCGCGCTCGAGCGCGCCTTGAGCACGCGCCCCCAGCGGCGCTTTCCGGATCTGGACGCCTTCGCGGAGGCGGCCTTCCGCGGCCACCGCTCCGAGCGCGCGCGCCCGGCGGCGGTGCGCCCGCTCTCGGCCCTGCTCCCGCTGCTCCTGCTCCTCGCCCTGCTGGCCGGCTTCGTCGCCTCGCCGCTGGGCACGGCGACGGGAGGCACCCTGCGGGAGGCCGCCGAACGCTGGCGGACGGCCGAGACCGGGGTGGACGCCCGGGCGGTGGAGTGGGAGCGGCTGCGCCGGCGCTGGGTGCGCCTGGACGCCGACCGGGAGGCGCTCGACGAGGCCGCCCGCGCCGAACTCGACCGGTTGCGGGGCCCCCTGGCGGGGCCGCGCCCCGCCGACGCCGACCGCGAGCGCATCGCCGCGGAACTGGCCGCGATCCTGGACCAGGCGGCGCGGGCCTCCTCGCGCGGTGCGCGCCAGGCGACGGCCGCGGCGCTGGAGGCGCACCGCGGCGCCGAGGCGCTGGCGCACGCGCGCCGCTCGGCGGCGGCCGAGGCGCGGGAGCGCACGCGGCGCGCATACGAGGAGGCGGGCCCCGCGGACCGCGGCGCGCCGCTGCGGGCGCTCGTGACGGCGGCCGCTGCGCTGGCGCGCGAGCAGGAACAGGCGGAGCAGGCGGCGTGGGCGCGGCTCGGGCTCGCGGCGCGCCGCCATGCGCTCGAGGCGTTGTGGGACGCGGCGGCCGCGCTACGCGTGGGCGACCAGGCGGCCGCCGGCCGCCACCACGCGCGCGCGGCCGCCGCGCTGGGCACGTGGACCGAGGCCGCCGCAGCCTGGCGCACGGCCAGCGAGGCCTTCGACCCGCTGGAGGGCGCGGCGGGAGGCGAGCAGGCGGCCCCCGACGCCGAGCGGGCGGGTGCGCTGGCGCTCCTCCTGGACGCCCGGGACCCGGCGACGTCGGAGGGTCCGCTCGCCCCGCTGCTCGAACGCCTGCGCGCCGAGGCCGAACGCGCCGCCAGCGCCCGGGCCTGGATCCACCCCGCCGGGGCCTTCACGCTCGCGGTCGGGCTGGGCCCGCTCGAGGCGGCGTGGGGCGGCACCTGGCGCCGGGCGGCCGGGGGCCTCGAACTCACGCTGCTCGTGGGCGATGACCGTGTCGCCGGCGCCCGGCCGCCGCAGGTCTTCCTGCGCCGCGCCGAGGGCCATCCGACGCCGGGGGAACTGGCCGCGGCGCTGGCCGAGGCGCCCCGGGGCGCCCGGGCCGTGTGGGGCGCCGCGCCCGTCGACCCGCCCCCGCCGGCCGAGTTGGACCCGCCGGCGCTCGTCGTCCCCGGAACCGAGGCGCTCGTGCGCGGCCGGCTCGCAGGCGGCGCGGCGGGCGCCCTGGTCGAGGGCCGCTGGGTGGAGGCGACCGACGGGCGCTTCGAGGCGCGGACCCCGCTCGCGCCCGACCTCGCGCGCACGTGGCTGCGGGTGCACGCCGGCGCGCCCCCGGGGGCCGGCCCCGCGGCGCTCCTTCGGGTGCGGGTGGACCCCGTCGCGCCCCGGGTGCACCTGCTCGCGCCGGCCGACGGCACGCCGGTCGCGCCGGGCGCCGAGGTCACGGTGCGCGCCGTGATCTACGACTCGACGCTCGCGCGCGTGCTCGTGGCGGGCGCCGAGGAGCCCTTGCGCCCGGACGACCTCTACCAGGTGGTGATCCGCACCCTTACGGCCCCCCGCAGCGGGGCGCTCGTCCTCCCCGTCGAGGCCCGCGACGCCGCAGGCAACACCACGCGCGTCGAGTGGACCTGGCCCGTACGCTGAACCTCCCCCAGATCACCGTACGGAGCCTGGCTCCGGTGCATCATTCGAGGACGTACCGAGCGCGGCTCGTTTCCGTCAACAGACCCCGGGCGCGCCGGCTACGACTCGGGGTCCAAGGTGAAGACGAAGCGGGTGAGGCGCAGCCCGTAGCGGCGGTCCGCGCCGGAGAGGAGGTCGACCATCACGCTCTGCTCGGGGTCGATCAGGGTGACCTTGCGCCGTAGCGGGGCGTAGCCGGGGCACTCGATCGTGAGGTCGTAGGGCCCGGGGACGAGCGGCCCGATCAGGTAGCCCTCGTAGCCGCGCTGCTCGAAGAGCAGGTGCTCGGAGGCGAGCCGCCAGTCCTCCAGGCTCCCCACCGTGCTGCCCAGCACGCCCCGGTGCACGAGTTGGAGGTAGTCGGCCCCCGTCGGGGCTTCGAGCTCCGCCACCGCGCCGCGCACCGGCTCGCCGCGCGCCGCGTCCTCCAGTTCGAGCCCCAGGTACACGCCGGTGAGCAGCCGCAGGCTCGCCCACCCCGTCGGGCGCCCGTCCCGCTCGCGAACCTCGGCCTGCGCCACGGCGGGGGCGTACCCCGGCGCCCAGGCCACGAGCCACATCGGCGCCCCGGGCGCGAGGCCCTCGATCGCAAAGCGGCCCTGGGCGTCGCACAGGGCGCGGCGCAGCAGCGCCTCGCGGTCCTGGGGGGCCTCGGCCAGGCGCGTCTGCCACGGGGGCCCGAGGAGGGCCACGTGCGCGCCCGCGACGGGGCGCCCCCCCGCGTCGAGCACCTCGCCCTCGGCGACGGCGGCGGGCACGAGCCGCAGTTCCTCGAGATCGCGCGACTCGCCCGCCACCAGCGTGAGCACGCGCTCGGCCCGTAGCCCCGGGGCGAAGGCGTACACCTCCACCAGGCCCGGCGGAAGGCCCGCCAACTCGACCACGCCCTCACGGCCCGACACGGCCCGGTCCGCGAGCAGCCGCTGGCCCAACGGCATGCGCACGACGAGGTGCGCCCAGTTCAGCGGGGCGCCGGTCACGCCCTCGGTGAGCCGCAGGCGCAGGCGCGCGCTGCGCGGGAGCACGACGGTGAAGGGGTCGCCGCCCGGTTGCAGGCGCAGGCTCTCGGAGTGCTCGAACCCCGCCGCGTCGGGCGCGGGCGTCCCGGGCTCGTAGCCGTAGGCGAGGGTCACCTCCGGGGCGAGGCTCTCGACCCCCTCCAGCACGAAGCGGCCGTCCGTGCCGCTCACCGCCGTCACGCCCGCGGCGCGCAGCGTGACGCCCCCCAGCGGCGCGCCGCGCTCGTCCCAGACGATCACGCGGCCGTCGAGCCCGACCGAGACCAGCCGACCGCCCACCGCGACGAGCCCGCTCACCTCGCTCGTGTGACCGACGAGCATGCCCGCCTCGGCGGCGCGCGCGTCGAGGACGGCCGTGCGGCCGACGCCCTGGCGCTGCTCGAACGCGCGGTGAACCTGAAGCCCAACTACGCCCCCGCGCTGAACAAC
>JAPKHB010000378.1 GCA_026647295.1 Planctomycetota bacterium
GGGTCCGACGGGCCCGCCGGCCCGTCACCTCGGCCCCCGGCCTGGACGGCGCCCCACCCCACCTCCTGGCCCGCCTGACCCACCTCGAGCAGCGCGTGCGGCGCCTGTCGGCCCTCCTGCGGATCCTCCTGGCCGTCTTCCACGTCGTCCGCCCCGACCTCAAGCGCCTGCGCATCCCGGGCGAACACAAGGCCCGGCTCCTGCGCGCCATCGATCGTTCCCGCCACGTCGTAGGCCTGCGCCGGGTCCTGCGACTGGTCGGACTCTCGCCCTCGCGCCTTAACGCCTGGCGCCGGGCCGCCCTGGGCTGCGACCTCGAGGATCGCGATTCCTGCCCGGGCTCCGCCCCCCAGAGCCTGACCGTCGAGGAGATCGGCCGGATCCGCGAGATGGTCGTCGCCCCGGAGTTCCGGCACGTGCCCACCGGCCGGCTCGCCCTCCTGGCCCAGCGCCTGGGCCGGGTGTTCGCCTCCCCCTCCACCTGGCACCGCCTCGTGCGCGAGCGCGGCTGGCGCCGACCCCGTCTGCGCATCCACCCCAAGGCCCCCCGCGAGGGCATCCGCGCAAAGGCCCCCAACGAGCTCTGGCACATCGACACGACGATCCTGCGCCTCCTGGATGGCACGCGTGCCTACCTCCACGCCGTGATCGACAACTACTCCCGCCGGATCCTCGCCTGGCACGTCCTGGACCGCTTCGACGTCGCCAGCACGGTCCGGATCCTGGCCCAGGCCGCCCGCACCCTGGGCCGCGACGCCCCCGCTCCGACGCTCCTGGCCGACGACGGCGTGGAGAACTTCAACGGCCGGGTCGATGAGCTGCTCGCCACCGGCTTCCTGCGCCGCGTCCTGGCCCAGACCGAGATCCGCTTCAGCAACAGCCTGATCGAGGCCTGGTGGCGGTCGCTAAAGCACGGCTGGCTCTTCCTCCACCCGCTGGACCGCGTGGCCAAGGTCCGCGAGCTCGTCGCCTTCTACGTGGAGCAGCACAACACCGTGCTCCCCCACGGCGCCTTTGAGGGCCAGACGCCCGACGAGATGTTCTTCGGGACCGGCGCCGAGGTGCCCGCGCGCCTGGCCGAGCGCCGGGCCGCGGCCCGCGAACGCCGCCTCGCCGTCAACCGCGCCCGACGATGCGCCGTCTGCGCCTGACCGACCCGCTCTTTGACACCCCCGCCCCGCCGCCACCCCCGGGGCGACGGCCTGCCCGGGGGGGCGCCCGGACCGGAGCCCGGCCCCCACGGCGCCCGCCGCCGCCCACGCCGCGCGCCACCACGGTTGTCGAGAACTCGAACAAGACATGCCGTTCGGTCTGACACGGAGCACTGCGCAGAAGCATCGCACGCAGCCGGGGAAATACAACTATTTTCTGCTCGGGTCAATAGGTCTGACGCGGAGCACTGACACAGAGCACAGTACTCGAACAAAATGTGCCGTTCGCGTTGACACTGAGCACTGCCGCGGACATCGCCATTGACAACTGACAGGGAGCGGGCATCACCCGCGCAACTGGACGAGCAGGTTGCCGTAGAGTTCGTAGCAGCGCAAGCATCGCGTTGCTCGCTGCAATGCCTCAACTACCGGGACATATATCTTCGACTCATCCCGCAACTCGACGAGTAGCGTACCAATCCATGGCAAAGCAAGTGCGATCCGATCCCATTGGCGCTGGTGGGCGATCAAGAATTGAAACACAGTTCGGATCGCACCCTGGGAGTCCGCACTAACGGACACTCGAGCTCGAGTCGCCAATATCCACATGTAACTTCCGGGCGGTTCCGGTTGGATCTGCCCCACCCACGGACCGCCTCTGGACTCCAGGAGCAGAAGGATGTCGAGCGCGATTGCTCGCACAGGGGTCGATGCATGCACCAAGCCCTCCGAAAGCGTCCTGGCCCGCGCTTCGTCGAAGCGGGCACGCGCCCGCAGCTGCAGCAGCGACCTCATTGCGGACAAACGGACATCGATCTCCCTATCGTCCAGAAGACGATTGAGCCATCTCTCCTCAATGTGCTTGTCAGAGATGTGCCACCGGCCAAGGCCAGAGGCAACCGCACGGCGGACACCGGAGTGCCCGGCGGTGAGCCAAGATTCGATCAACGTCGAATGCTCACCATTAATAGGAGATCCTCGCGGTACGGCATCCAATGCAAGCGCCACATCATCCGCGTGGTCCTGACGAGACAGATTCAACAGCCACTCTGGCCATGAAGTTGGCAGGGTCGCACTGACACGTTCCAGGATGGACGGCATCGCACGGGCCGCAGCTACTTGTGTGAGATCGTCGCCTGAGGACCGGTCGACTAGACGCACGAGCAGATCTAGGGATACCGGCCCCTGGGCGCGCTCCAAGATACGGACCGCCAGGAGCCTGAACGCGCTGGAACGCTCCAGCGCCCCCACGCAAACATCGGATACTATCTCTGGGCGTAGGTCCGCCAGCGCCTCGACCGCGGACCAGGCCAGGTCGGAATCTGGACTATGCGATGCTTGCTGCAGGAGCCACTCGCGCTCGCTCGCTGAATGCCTTGCCAGAATGGCCATTGCGGGCTCGTGCAGCCGGAGACGAGAGTCTGTCATTTGGGCAATGCGACGTACGACTTGTAACTCAACCCCTGCCGGAAGTGGCGTGTCAGTGAGGACGTTCAGTGCGGCCAGGCGCTCCTCGTCCTCTGATGCGGCACCCAGGAGGGCTAGGACGCCCGCGGCCCACGATCCCCGGGGGAGACGCGCCAGCCAACCCAGCGCCTCACGACGCACATCTGGATCCCCTGAGTCTAGCATAGCGGTCAGGTGCAATGTCCCATTATCGGTCGCGCCGGCAACACTCAGCGCCCCCCACAGCCGAGTCCGCTCAAGCTCGTTCTGGGCATTCGACAACTTGGAGCACAAGAGCGGATGAAACTCACGGAACGCGTCTGCAGGTGGGCTAGCCACGAGCGCTGCCAGCAGGCCAGGACGCGAGTCAAACAGCCTAACCAGCTCCTCGCGGACTCCAGGAAGAGCTCCCGCAACCAGCGGCGCGATGACACAGGCCGTGGGAGCATCGCAGCAACCGCTCTCTAGGAGTGCCAGCAACTCAGGGCCGATCTCGCTGGCTTTGGGCAGGAGCGCGATTGCCGCGCGCCGCGCCTCATCACCGCCCAGGCGCAGATCCGCGAGCCACTCGTCCCGATCCGGCGGTTTGTCGACCCGCGCAAGCAACTGGTCAACAGGACCCTCCTCGGCTGCGATGGGCGCCCACCACGCCCAAACGAGCGCAAGCACAAAGGCGCACTGGGCGACCCGGCCCAGCCTGATCGA
>JAPKHB010000379.1 GCA_026647295.1 Planctomycetota bacterium
CCGCGAGACGATCGCGACCGACCGTCCGCCGGGGTTCAACCTCCGCACGGCCAGGAGCTGGAAGGCCGCCTAGGTGCTTGTGCAATCGATGCCCGCCGCCGCACCCACCCCTGGTGAAACCGCCGCCGGCCCGCGGCGCCCCACCCCACCGTGATAAGATGCCGGGGTTCCGGTCGCGCGGGAAGCCGGTGCGGTGGTTTCGGGCGGCGGTCCGCCGCGGGCGCGCGCCCCTTGCCACGGCACCCGGAGGAGGCCGCCGTGTACACGAAACTCCCGGGGGCCCCCGCCCGCGGGCTCCTACTGTGGTTGGGGACGGGCGGAGCGCTGCTCCTGGGTGCCACGGCGATGGCGGTCCTCTCGCTCACCGCCGCCATGCGCGACACGGAGGCCATGTCCCGCGGGCACGAGGCGATCGCCCGGCTCCGCAGCGCCCACCTCGCGCTCGCCGACGTCGAGGTGGCGGTCCGAAACCGCCTCCTGCTCGAGGACCCGGCCGCCCTCGCCCCGGTGCCGGCCGCCGGCCAGGCGGCCCTCACCCACCTCGCCCGGACCCAGGACCTCCTGGCCGACCGGCCCGCGCAGCCCGAACGCCTCCACGCCCTACGAACGCGCATCCAGGAGCGCATCGCCCACGCGCAGGCCCTCGCCGAACCCACCCCCGGGACCGAACCGCTCCGGGCCGCGCTCGCCCACAGCGCCCGCGAACTCGAGGCGATCCACGACGCCATCGGCGAGATCCTCGCCCACGAGGAACGCCACATCGCCGCGCTCGCCGACGCCGCCCGCAGCGGCGCGGCCGCCCGCGCCGTCGCCTACGGCGCCATCGCCACGCTGGTCCTCCTGCTGCTCCTGGGCGGGTACCTCCTCGCCCGCCGCGACGCCCGCCTCCGCGACGCCTTCCAGGAGAGCAAGGACCGCCTGGCCCTCGCCGTGGTCCACGACCTTCGCAATCCGCTGCTGGCCATCATGGGCAACCTCGACCTGGCCGCGATGGGCCTCAAGGACCCTCCCCCCGACCTGGCCCACTCCCTCGCGCAGGCGGGGCGCTCCGCGCGGCGCATGGTCGAGATGGTGAGCACGATCGTGGACGTGGTGCGCCTCGAACACGGGCGCATGCCGCTTGCGCCGGGGGCCTGCGACCTGGCGCAGATCGCCGCGGAGAGCGTCACCGAGTACCAGGCCTACGCGGCCCGCAGTGGGATCGACCTCGTCCTTGAGGCGTCCGAGCCCGTTCCGATCCACGCCGACCGCCTCGTGGTCGCCCGCATCACCGAGAACCTGATCAGCAACGCGATCAAGCACACGCCCTCCGGCGGCCGCGTCACCATCACCGCCACCGCGCAAACCACGCCCCCGGGGGGCCACCTGTGCGTGGAGGACTCCGGCGAAGGGATCGCCCCCGCCGACCTCCCCCGCCTCTTTACGATGTACGGCCGCGTCGAAGGCCAGCGGCACTCCACGCGCTACGACACCGGGCTCGGGCTCGTGTTCTGCCGCCTCGCCCTCGAGGCCCAGGGCGGAACCATCCGCGCGGAAAGCCGCCCCGGCGCGGGCGCCGCCTTCCACGTGGACCTGCCCGCCGCCCCCGCGGCTCCACCCGCCGCCCGGCCCTGACCAGGCCCCCCAGCGCCCAGCCCCCCGGGCCCCCCGTGGGGCTTCCACGCCCCCTACCGGCCCGCCGGCGCCTTGGGCGCAAGGCCCAGCGCGACCGACACGACCTCGCCCTCGGCCAGGTCCACCGTCTGGGCCACGGGATCCCGGAAGCCGGTCTTCGTGACCTTGACGTGGTAGCGCCCCGGCGCAACGAGCAGGTCCATCGCGCCCGGCTCCATGCGCAGGTGCGCGCGGTAGGGGTGCCCGTAGCCAAGCCACCACCGCTCCTCTTCCTCAAAGAGCACCGCCACCAGCGGCGCAACCACCCGCTGCACCCCCCGCTCCGGCGGCGTCACGTCGTGCACCATCAGGTTGAACAACCCCACCGGCCCGCCCGAGGTCTGCGTCACAACCACGCGCAGGAGCGCCGCCCGATAGGCAAGCGTCACCTCCCCCTCCGCGCCGTGCCCCCACACCCGCACGGGGGCCCAGGGCTCCGCGGAGGGCGGCGCCCACGTGGCCCAGCCGGTCCCCGGCGCCACGCGCACCCGGTAGGTGCCCGCCCGGAGGGCGATCGGGCGCCGGGCCCGCCCCTGCGCGTCCAGTTCGACCCGGAACGTCCAGTCCAGCGGCGCGGCCCCCTCCTCGGCGTCCGGCTCGACCTCCTCGACCACGCGCACGTTCGCCCACGGCAGGCGCACCTCGGCCACCGTCGAAACGACCCGCACCCAAAGCCTCCCCGGTGGCTCCGCCCGCGCCGGCGCAAGCGCCACCGTGACCGGCTCGGGCGCGCCCTCTGGCCCAAGCACCGCCAACGCCAGCCGGACCCCGGCGACCTCGCCGTAGCCCGGCGCGCGCACCCGCGCCACGGCGGAGACCGGATCCGTGGGCCCCGTGGCCTGGTCGGCGTAGCACGCGGTGACCCACCACTGCCCCGCCCGCCACGCAAACCCAAGGTCGGAGACGCTGCCTGGGCGCATCTCCGACGCCTCCCCCCCGCCCGTCGCAGGCCCCACGAGGCCCTCCGTCCGGACCTCGAAGTCCCGGACCAGTTCCCCCGTCTCGCCATCCACCACCCGGATCCCCGCCCCCAGGCGGGGCCGAAGCACCAAGCGCAGGTCGTCGGTCTCCGCCCCGACGAACAGCGCCTCCTGCTCGGGATCCGTCTTCCACGCATGCCCCGGCTTCGAGGCCGCGACCCGGACCGGAAACTCCTCGATCCCCGCCAACTCGAACGCCCCCATGGCGTCCGTGCGCGCGCGAAACACCTGCGCCCCGCGCCCGGGCCCGGGCACGAGGTGCGCCTCGCTGCCGTCGAAGTCCGCGCCATGGCGCCCGTAGCCGACCACCTCGGCCCCCGCGACGCCCGCGCCCCACGGCGTGACCACCCGGCCCGAAACCCGCGCCCCCGGCCAAAGCGCGACCGTGGCCACCTCGCCGACCGCACCCCCAAGGAGCACCGCCGGCGCGGTGCTCACCGTCCGGTAGCCCGGCGCCGACACGATCCAGATCCGATCCTTGGCCCAGCCCTTTCGCGCCACGGCCAACCCGCCCTGCTCATCCGCCGTGAGCACGACCGCATCCCCCGCCCGCACGGCATGCCCCGCATCCGCCGGCACCACGCAAAGCCGCGCCCCGCCCACCCCCGTCCCCCGCCCCCCGTCCACGACCCGTACCCGAGG
>JAPKHB010000038.1 GCA_026647295.1 Planctomycetota bacterium
GTTCGAGCGGTTCGAGCGCCTGCGTCGCGGCGCGGATCCAGCCCCCGGCCGCCGCCAGGAAGGGGCGGTGGCCGAGGTCGCGCCCGCCGCCCTGGCTCGCCGCCAGGGAGACCGGCGCGTCCGGTCCCCCCACCTCCAGGAGGTGGACCGCAGCCGCGCCGCTGGCCACGTGGAAGCGGCGCGCGGCGGCCCGCGCCCGCGAGCCGAACTCGAGCGAGCCGCTCAACTCCTCCTGCATGGAGCGCAGGAAGTCCAGGTCCTCGATGCGGCTCTTCAGGTCCCGGCGCATCTGCTCGAAGGCCACGGTGAGCCGCCCGACCTCGTCGCCCGAGGACGGCGGCAGCGGCAGGTCGAAGCGCCCGAGTCGCAGGCCCTCGGCCGTGTGGGCGAGTTCCTCCACGGGCGCGGCCACGCGCCGGGCCACGAGCGTGGTCGCCACCAGCACCAGCAGGAGGCCGAAGGCGCCGATCCACCACAGGGGGGCGCGCTGCGCCACCATCTCCGCGTGGATCGCCTGGCGGTCGACGCCCACCGCGACCAGCCCCTCCGCGCCGCCCACCGCGCGCGCCGCCAGGATGTGCGCGGCGCCCTGGAGCACCCGCGGGCGCTGCAGGTTGCTCGCGTCGGTCCAGCCGTCCGAGGCCAGCAGGCCCACGTGGCGGGCGGCGTCCCGGCCCAGGCCCTCCGGGTCGCCGCCCGCGCCGGCCAGCAGGCCGCCGCCCGAGTCCAGGACCGCCACCGAGCGCCGGCACCCGCCCCGGACCTCACCCAGCGCGCGCTCCAGGAAGCCGCCGTCCAGGCGCACGCCGATCACCACCCGCACCCAGTCCTCGGCGCGGCCCGCGCGCGCGGCGCCCACGGCCACCAGCCCGTCCCAAGGCGAGACGCGTAGCCCGCGCTGCGCCTCGGCGCTGCCCAGGAAGCGGGGCGCGCCCAACCCCCCCTGCGCGCCCGCGGCGAGCAGCACGGGGGGGAACCGCGCGCCGCTCACCCGTGCGCTCAAGGCTGCCTGGGCTCCGAGCGCCCCGGCGCCGTGCAACTCGAGCACCTGGTTGAGGTCCACCCCGGGCCCCTGGGCGTCCCCGGCGAGGTGGCGCGCCACGCGCCGGGCGACCTCCTCCGCCTCGGCGAGCACGGCCTCCAGGCGTTCGCTCACGGCCTGGAGCCCGCCGCTGGCGACGCCCTCCTGCTCGGCCTGGATGCGTTCGCGCGCCTGCTGGTCGACCAGGAACAGCGTCGCGCCCAGGGGCACCAGGGCGGCGGCGAGCGCCCCGAGGCCGAGCCGGCGGCCCAGCGAGCGGGCGCGCTCGGCGAGGTCCACGGCGAGCAGCACGGCGAGGAAGAGGCCCAGGCCCAGGCAGGCCAGCAGGGCGACGGTGGCCCGCTCCCGGGCCTCGCCCACCGCGGCGGGCAGCCGCGTTCGCAGGGCGAGCGGAACGGGCGCGGCCGGCTCGCCCAACTCGGCGCGGTGCATCACGGTGGAGGGGCCGGCCGGGCGCGTGCGGCCCGAGACACGGTCGGCGAAGCGGTCCGCGACGCCCAGCGCGTGCACCCGGTCGGCGGGCCGCGCCGGATCGAGCAGGAGTTGCACCGGGCTGGCGGGCCCCGGCCGCCGGGTGCGCACCAGCGTGGCCGCGTGCAGCGCAAGCGCGCCCCCGGGGCCCTCGCTGCGCACGACCAGCGCGCGGGGCAGGCGCGCCTCGTCCAGAGGCACGACGATCGCAGTCTGATGGTGCACGGTGCCCAGCGTGTCGGGCACGCGCCAGGCCACGCGCGAGCGCAGCGAGGCCGGGCGGTCCAGGCCCACCGGCAGGCGCTCCTGGGCGAAGTGCTCGCCGTTGGACAGGGCGACCGCCTCGGGCGGCCCCCGGTCGTAGTGCACCGTCAGGCCGACCAGGACCTGGTCTCCGAGCACCTCCGGAAAGGCGCGCGCGGGCGAGAGCAACAGCCAGAGGCGGTCGGCGCCGCCGGCGACCTGGGGCAGGTCGAAGCGCTGCTCCGTGCCCGCTTCGACCCGCACGCCCGAAAAGGGTCGGCCGGGGTGGGCGAGCACGGGGATGCCCTCTTCGGTGCGGGCGCAAAGCAGGAGGGGCCGGCCGGCCTGCGCGGCGTCGCCCGCGAGGGCCTCCACGGCCGCCAGCCGCGTGCGCGCGGCGGCCTCGCCCGGCGTCCAGCGCAACGCGCGCACGCGGCGCCGACCCCCGAGGCCGACCGCCTCGCGGTCGGCGCCGCTCGCCTGGGGCAGGGCCACCCGCACGGATTCGGCGCCCACGAAGTGCACGTCCAGCGTGCCCAGCGCGCCCGGCTCCAGGCGCGTGCGCGTGCCCAGCGCAGGCACCGTGAGCACACGCAGGCGCTCGGCCTCGACGGGCTCGGGCAGCGGCAGGTCGAGCGGTTCTTCGAGCGAGAGGCTGGCGTCCCCGCGCGTGCCGGCCGCGAACGTGCCGCCGGGCCCGAGCGCCACGAAGGCGGTCGCCTCCACGCCGGGGCGCGCCGGGATCGACTCCCCGGCGAGCAGGTCGGCGAGCGCCCGGCCGCGCGCGGCGGCGTCGGCCTCGTAGAGGGCGCCCGCCTCCCGGGCGGCGGCGAGCAGGGGCTCGGCCTCGGCGGCCAGCGCCGCCAGTTCGCCCGCGGCGTGGGCCCGGGCGTCCTCCTGCACGGCGCGTTCGTGCAGATGGATCCCGAGCGCCAACAGGCCCACCACGCCGAGCAGCACCGCCTTGGGCCGCGCCCGGATGCGTCCGAGCGCCCGGGCGAGCGGCGCCAGGAGGGCCAGGCCCAGCAGCAGCAGCGCACCGATGGGCAGGATCCACGTCCACGACGAGGCGGCGGCGCCGGGGGCCGGGCGTGGCGCGGGCCCCGGGGGCAGGGCCAGGCGCCCGAAGTTGCGCGGGAAGCGGTAGAGGTCAAAGCCCCGGTTCCACGAGAGGTAGGTCCCGGGATCCTCCGGCCCCGCGTCTGCGTCGTTGAGCGCCAGCGCGAAGCCCAAGGGGTTCCGGGGGCCTTCCGCGCGCCCGAAGTTGGCCAGTGGGATGCGCATCTCCGCGGTCCAGCCCCCGGCCTCGCCGCGCCGCGCGGCCACCCGGACGCCCGAGAGCCCGCCGTCGTCGAACCACGTCCGTCGCCCACGGAACACGACCCCCCAGGGCAACTCGGGGTTCTGCGGCATCACGAAGATCTGCCAGCACCCGGGCGTGTAGGCGGCCGCCGGCGCCTCGCCCGGCACCCGGTCCGCGTCCACGAACACCTCCAGCGAGTCCCCGTGCCACCAGGGCCGGTCCGGATCGTGGAAGGAGCGGTCGTCCACGAAGCGCACGCCGAGGTACAGGTCGCGCTCGTGGACGGCCACCTGCACGCTGGCGCTGGCGTCCTCGGGGCCCTGCCAGACCCGCCGCTCCGGGGCGGGGTGGCACTGCTCGGCCCGCTCCAGGCGCGCCGTGGCCAGCGCCGGGACGGAAGACCACTCCTCCAGGTTCCCGTCCAGGGTGGGGGCCTCATGGAAGGGGTGGGCGACGAGCTCCAGGTCGTCCGGGGGGGAAGGATCCTGGGCGCCGGCCGGCAGCATGGGCAGCAGGAACACCGTCGCCAGGGCGACCGCGGCGGGCCAGGGCCGACCCCGGGCCATGACCCGCCCGCGCCGCCCCATGGCGGATTTGCGGGCGGGGCCGGAGCGATCGCCCGCGGGCTCCATGGCGCTTCAGGTCCTCCGTCCGGCGCGTGCCGTGCCCCCCTGGCCAGGAATCCGCCGGGATTCCGCCAGACTTGCGCCGCGATGATACCGCTTGGCCCGGCGCGTGCCGGGCCCCGCATGAAGGAGGGGTCAAGGCCCGCCGGGCGGCGCCGGAACGCGCTTCTTGGATCCGCCCGCGGAGCGCACTACGGTGGGCCCGGACCGGGACCGATTGACCTGGGGTGCGCGCGCGGGGCGCCGGCCGTCCGGGCCGCGTCCGGGCACGACGCCGCGCCAGGGGGGCCGGAGCCGCCGGCCGCCGGAGGACCGAGGTGGGCAGGATTGCGCAGCGCGGAAATGGGGAGATGGGGACGCGGCCGCGGAGCCAGGGCGGGGGGCGGCTGCGGGCCTCGGCGGTGCTTGCGGCTTTCGGTCTGGCGCTACTCGGCCTCTGGGCGGCGCCGGCGCGCGCCAACGACGCGGCCGGGATCCGGCCTTCCGCCGGCCTGCTCCCGCTGGCGGCCACGGCGGCGCGGCTGGCCGCGCAGGAGGGCCTCTCCTACACCGACCAAGGCACCTTCGTGCTCCTGTACGACGGCCAGGTGCGCCTGCGGCTCTACCCGGGCACGCACAGCGCGATCGTCGACGGCGACGAGTTCGAGTTGAAGGACCGCCTGCGGCGCGACGCCGGCGAGGTCGTCTTGAGCGAGCGCGTCGCGCGCTTCCTGACCGGCCGCATCCGGGCCACCCGCCAGGCGGCCGAGGGCGTGCGCCTGGAGCGGGAGCGGGCCGACCAGGAGCGCCAGCGGGCGGCCGAGGAGGAGTCGCTGCGCGTGGCCGAGCGCGAGCGCGCCCGCGAGGCCCTGCGCGCCGAGCGCCGCCAGCGCGAGCAACAGCGCCCCCCGACGCCCGCCGCCGCCCCCCGGTCGGCCGCGGCCGCGGCGCCCGGATGGGTGCCCGTCGTGGCCGAGCGCCCCTGGCGCTGGATCGTCCTGCACCACTCCGACGACACCACGGGCTGCCTGCACAAGTACCACGACATCCACCTCAACGAACGGCGCTGGGAGCACGGCTGCGGCTACCACTTCGTCATCGGCAACGGCACCCAGACCCGCGACGGCGAGGTGGAGATCTCCAAGCGCTGGCACCAGCAGTTGCAGGGGGCGCACGCCAAGACCCCCGACAACCGCTACAACGAGCACGGGGTGGGGATCGTGCTGGTGGGCGACTTCGAGGCGGGCGGACGGCCGACCGCGCGGCAGATGGACAGCCTCGCCGCCCTGTGCCGCTGGCTGATGGGGCGCTATGGCATCGGGGTGGACGCGGTGATCGGGCACTGCGACGTGGGCCGCACCTGTTGCCCCGGGCGCAACTTCCCCTGGGCCGAGTTGCGCCAGCGCCTGGCCCGCTGACGTCAGATCCCCGGGAGGCTGTGTGGGCCCGCCCGGCCTGTGGCGCCCGCGGGGCCCGCCGGGGCGGCGGTGCGCCGGCCGCGGCGGCCCCGGGAGGATCCTCCTGATCCGGGCGCCCCGTTGCCGGTAGGCTCCTGCGAGGCCCCAACCCAGGAGCCGCCGGATGCCGGTGGAAAGCGCGTTGCCGGAATCGGACCCGAGCTGGGCCAGCGCCCTGGCCAGCGGCGATCCGGAGCGCCTACTCGCCTGGGCGGAGGAGGCGCTGCGCGCCGGGCGCGTACCCGAGGCGCGCCAGGCGCTGGAAGCGGCCTTCGAACGCCACCCCGCCGACCTGCCGCTCGCCCGGGCGCTGTTGGAGCACCACCTGCGCTACCGCGCCTGGCGGCGGATGGAGGCCGTGCTGCGCCGGGCCCTGGCCGAGCACCCCGACGCCCCCGACCTCCTCCTGCTGGACGCCCGCCGCCTGGAGGGCATGGAGGAGTGGGCGGGCGCGGCGCGCGCCTACCAGCGCTGCCTCAAGCGTTCGCCCGCCGACCCCGAACCCCTCCTGCGCCTGGCGCGCGTGCTGCGCGTGGACGGCCGGGCCGAGGAGGCGCTCCGGGCCCTGGAGGCGGCGCTGGGGGCGTTCGACGACACCGCCGCGGTGCACGCGGCCGTCGGCTACGCCGCCATCGACGCCGGGCGCCCCGGGCGGGCCGTCGCGGCCTTCGAGCGCGCGCTGGCGCTGAACCCGGAGTGGCCGACCTACCTCGACGACCTGGCCGGGGCCCTGATGCTGTGCGAGCGCTGGCCGGAGGCCGCCCGCCTGGCCGTTCGCTCGCTCGAGCGCCGCAAGCGCAACGAACGGGCGTGGACCGTCTACGCCATCGCCCACCAGCGCATGGGCGACGACGCCCGGGCCGAGCAGGGATACCGAAACGCCCTGCGGGCGGCGCGCGAACCGGCCCGGGCCAAGGGCAACTTCGGGCTCTTCCTCGCCCGCCGCCCGGAGCGGGTGCTGGAGGCGGCCCGCCTGCTGCGCGAGGCCCTGGAGGCCCACCCGGACTGGGCCGAGGTGGCCCGGCGCCTCAAGGATCTGCGCGACCCGTCCGCGTAGCGTCACGCCTCCCCGCCCGCCGGGGCTGCCACCCCGCCGCGGCCGGTCCGCGCCGCCCCTTGCACCGCGGCCGCCCGCCCCCCTTCGGGGCCGCCTGCCCTACAATCCCGCGCCCGCCCTCCCGGAGTCCGTCGTGGTCCGCCGCGCCCTGTGCCTCCTGCTCTGCCTTGGCGCCGCGCCGGCCCTGGCCGAAGAACTCGTCCCCGCCACCGGCGCGCCGATCTGCGAAGCGGACCTGCGTGCCCGGCTCACCTGGCTCGCCGCCGACGAGCGGCGCGGGCGCGACGCCGTGAGCCCCGAGGCCGACGCGGCCGCGGAGTGGATCGCGCGCGCCTTCGGCCGGATGGGGCTGCGGCCCCAGGGCGTGGACGGCGACTGGTTCCAGCCCTTCGTCATCCGCACCCCGGTGCTCGGCGCGCACAACGAACTGCGCATCACCGTGGGCGGGGACGAACGCGTCCACGAGGTCGGCCGCGAGTGGAACCCCTTCTCCGTGAGCCCCGCCGCCCGCGCCGAGGGCGAGGTCGTCTTCGCGGGCTACGGCATCCACGCGCCCGAACACGGCTACAGCGACTACGACGGCCTGGACGTGCGCGGCCGCGTGGTCCTCGTGCTGCGCAAGAACCCGGGCTGGAAGGAGGTGCAGCACGCCTCCTTCGTGCGCAAGCTCCAGGCGGCGCACGAGCGCGGCGCCGCCGCCCTCCTGCTGTGCAACGACCCCGCGACGACGGGCGCGGGCCCGGACCGCATCGGGCACTGGAGCGCGGGCCTGGGGGCGCCGGCCGCCTCCGGGCCGATCCCGTACGCCTTCGTCGCCCAGGACGTGGCCCGGCGCCTGCTCGCGGCCGCCGGGGCGACCCTCGAGGGCCTCGAACGCGACCTGCGCACCCAGGGGCCGCGTTCCTTCGCCCTGCCCGGCGTGCGGGTCGCGCTGCGCACGGATCTCGCCGCCAGCGAGGCGGCGAACGCCCGCAACGTCCTGGGCTTCCTGCCGGGGCGCGACCCCGACCACGCCGACGAGGTGCTCGTGCTCGGTGCGCACTACGACCACGTGGGCCTGGGGTGGTTCGGCAGCACGGGCGGCGCCGCCGCCAGCGGGCAGGTGCACAACGGCGCCGACGACAACGGCTCCGGCACCGCGGCCCTGATCGAACTGGCGGAGTGGTTCGCCGAGCCCGCCCATCGCCCGCGGCGTTCCCTGCTGTTCATCGCCTTCAGCGGCGAGGAGCGCGGGCTCCTGGGGTCGGCGCACTACGTGGAGCACCCGACCGTGCCGCTCGCCGACACCGTGGCGATGCTCAACCTGGACATGGTCGGGCGCTGCCGCGGGGGACGCCTGGAGGTGGGCGGCGTGGGGACGGCCGAGGGGCTCCAGGCCCTGGTCGTCGCGGCGAACGAGCCCCACGGCCTCACGCTCTCCTTCGACCCGGGCGGCGAGGCCCCGAGCGACAGCACCTCCTTCTTCCGCAAGGGCCTGCCGGTCCTCTTCTTCTTCACGGGGCTGCACCCCGACTACCACCGGCCGACCGACGTCGTCGAGCGCATCGAATTCGACGCGCTGTGCCGGATCACCCACCTCGTGCGCGACGTCGCGGTGCGCCTGGCCGACGCCGACGAGCGCCCGCGCTTCACGCGGCCGCCCGCGCCGCCGCGGCCGCCCGTCCTGGGCGTCCAGCCTTCGCCCGAGCCCGACTCGCGCGGCGTGGCGTTGCGCGGCGTGGTCCCGGGCGGGCCCGCCGCCGAGGCCGGGATCGAACCCGGCGACGTCCTGGTGTCCGTCGCGGGCCAGATCGTGCGCGACCTGGACAGCCTACGGGCGGCGCTCGGGCGGCTGGCCCCGGGCAAGACCGTGGCGGTCGAGGTGCTGCGGGGCGAGGAGCGGGTCGTCCTCAAGGTCACCCTCGGGGAGCCGCGCCGTGGCTAGGGAGCGCAACGGCGTCGCCGTGCACGTGGCGCGCGTGCGCGCGCCGGGGCTCGGGCCCGTGCTCGTGGCCTGCACGCCCAGCGGCGTGGTGCGCGTGCAGTTCGGCGACGACCGCGACCGGTTGGGCCGCGAGTTGGAGCGCCAGTTCCCCGGCGCCACGCTCAAGCGCCCGAGCACCTTCGCCAGCGACGTGGCCCGGGTGCTCGAGGCGTACCTCAAGGGCGGCCCGTGGCCCTCCGGGGTGCCCGTCGTGTTGCCCGGCGCGGGCTTCTACGCCCGCGTGTGGAACTACCTGCGGCGCATCCCCGCGGGCCAGGTGCGCACCTACGGCCGCGTGGCCCAGGCGCTGCGCCGGCGCGGGGCGGCCCGCGCCGTGGGGCAGGCCTGCGGCGCCAACCCGCTTCCGCTCCTGGTGCCCTGCCACCGGGTGGTGGCGGCCGGGTGCCGGTTGGGGGGGTTCAGCGGCGGGCTTGCGATCAAGCGTTCCCTGCTCGAGCTCGAAGGGGCCCTGCCCGCGGGGGCCCGGTAGGTTTCAAGGCGGGGGGGCGCGGGGCCCCGTCCCGTGAGGTGTTTCCATGCGTGAGATCCATGTCTGGGGCCTTGGGGGCCTGGTCCTCGGAGCGGGCCTCGCCGTGGCCCTCACCCTGACGCTTGGCGGTCCGGGCGCGGCGCCCGCCGGCACGCCCGCCGCCCCGGCCGCCCCGGCCGGCGCCGGGCCCGGCGCCGGGGGTCCCGGCACCGGGCCGAGCCTGGGCGACGCGGAGTCGCGGGCGGCGCTGCTCGCCCGCGAACTGGAGGCCGAGCGCGTGGAGCACGCGCAACTCAAGGCCCGCGCGCAGGAACTCGAGGCCGAGGTGCGCGACCTCACCGGGCGGCTGGCGGCCGCGGGCAAGGGGCCCGAGCGCGAGCGCGGGCCCCGGTTCCGGGCGCCGGGCCTCGAGGCGGCGCTGGACGGGGTGGACTGGGCGGAGGTGGGCGAGGCCCTGGGCCAGATGGCCCCCCTGCTCGAGGAACTGGCCGAGCACATGGCCTCGGGCAAGGAGGGCTTCCCGGCCCGGGTGGGGGAGATCCAGCGCTGGAACGGGCCGCTGGTCACCGCGGCGCTCGGGCTCAGCCAGCGCGGCGTGCCCGGCACGGGCGTCAACGGCTCCTTCACCCACCCCTGGGTGCTGGTGAACCTGATCGCGACCACGCTCGAGGCGGCCGGCAAGCCGCTGGACGCGGACCAGCACGAGCGGCTGGGGCGCCTGGGCGCGGCCTACGCCGCCGAGGACGAACGCCGCCGGGCCGGATACCCGGAGGACGGGCTGGCGCTGGAGCGCCTGATCGACGAGGCCCGGCTGAAGGAGCGCTTCTACGCCGAGGCCGACGCGCTGCTCACGGCCGAGCAGCGCGACGTGCTGCACCCGGCGGCGATCCGGGGCCGGGCCAGCATCGACCTCTTCTCGAGCGGCCTGATCCTCGCGCAGGGCGTGGTCGCGGTGCGCTTCGCCTCGCGCGCCGAGTTCGAGGCGGGCGTCCTGTCACGGGCCACGTCCCGCTTCGGGCTCCAGGCCGGGGCGGGCGACGCGGTGGCGTTCGGCGAGGCGCTGGGCGAGTGGGTCCGGGGGCTCCCCGAGGCCTGGCTCGCCGCGCCGCTGGATCCGATGGCCCGCGGGGGCCTGGCGATGCAGGGCGGCCTGGGCGTGCCCGTCGTGCGCCTGCTGGAGGCCGCCGAGCACACGCTGCGGCTCTACCGCGCGGTCCGGGAGCGCCTGCCCGCGGGCGCGCCGCTGGCGGAGCAACTGGCCGACGAGGTCTCCTTCGTCCTGCCGGTCGGCGCCTGACGCGCGCCGGTCAGGCCCCCTCGCCCAGGTGCGCGGCCTCGCGCGTGTGCCCCCGGTAGATCTCCAGGACCGTGAGCAGCAGGGCGATCAGCAGCGGGCCGAACACGATCCCGCTCACGCCGAACAGGGCGATCCCGCTCAGGAAGGCGAAGAAGAGCAGCAGGGGGTGGATGTCCTCCGCCCCGGTGCGCCGGAGCACCCACGGGCGCAGGAGGTTGTCCGCGGTCCCGATCACCAGCGTCCCGAAGGCCAGGAGGAAGATCCCGTCGCCGGTCTCCCCGACGACGAAGAGGTAGCCCGCGGCGGGGACCCAGACCAGGGCGGTCCCCCCGAAGGGCAGGAGCGAGAAGCAGGCCATCACGAACGACCAGAGCAGGGGGCTCTGCAGCCCGACGATCACGAAGGCCAGGCCGCCCAGGGCCCCTTGCAGGACGGCGATCAGGAGGCCCCCCACGATGGCGGCGGAGGTCATGCGGCGGAGGCGGTCCAGGATCTTCTCGGTCTCGCGGGGCTCCAGCGGCGAGATCTCCACGGCCATGGACCACAGGCGTGGCCCCTCGCAGTAGACGAAGTACTGGGTCACGAGGGTGAGCACCAGGAAGACCAGGAACACGAGCGGCGCCAGCACGATCGAGAGCGTCCCGCGCCCGAGCGGGCCCTGGACCAGCCGCTCGACCCAGCCGGGCGCGTTGTCCCGGATGCTCGTGACGAGCACGCCCAGGTCGACGCCCACTTCGCGCAGCCCGTCGTCCAGTTGCGGGGCCCGGGCCTCGATCGCCTCCACGGCGCCGCGGTAGTCGATCGTGCGGGCCTCGGCGAGCAGGAGCAGGCTCGCCACCACCATCGGGGCCACGATCACCAGCCCCGTGGCGAGCGTCATCGCCCCCGCGGCCAGGCGTGGCCGCCCCCAGCGGGCGCGCAGCCAGGCGTGCGGGCGTTGGGTCACCGCGGCCAGGCACAGCGCCCAGGCCAGGGGCACGACGAAGGGCAGGAGGATGAGCCCGAAGGCCCACACCGCGAGCACGGTCCCCGCGAACAGGAGCAGGCCCCGGTAGACCTCCTGCGTCGGGGGGGGCCGGGGGGCGTCCGCGGGCAGCATGCCCGAGAGGCTACGGGGCCGGTCCCCCACGCCGGCCCGCGGCGGGCGTGGCCGGGGCGCGCGAAGGGGGGCGGGGAAGGCGCCCGGCGGCGGGCCCGGCGCACTACCATCCCGGCCTATGCGCGCGATCGTGATCCCCCGCCACGGGCCGCCCTCCGTGTTCGAGGAGCGCGAGGTCGAGGATCGCCGCCTCCTGCCCAAGGACGTGCGCATCGAGGTCCGGGCGGCCGGCGTGAACTTCGCCGACCTGATGGGGCGTGTGGGCCTGTACCCCGACGCCCCGCCGCTGCCCTACGCGCCGGGCTACGAGGTGGCCGGCGTGGTGGTCGAGACCGGCGCCCAGGCGGCCGCCGAACTGCCGGTGGGCACGCGCGTGATGGCCACCACGCGCTTCTGGGGCTACGCCGACGCGGTGCGGGTCCCCGCCCACTGGGCCGTGGCCCTCCCGGCCGAGGTCTCCTTCGAGGTCGCGGCCGCGGTCCCCGTGAACTACCTGACGGCCTACCTGGGGCTCGTGCACGTGGGTGCCGCCCGGGCCGGCGACCGCGTCCTGGTCCACGGCGGCGCCGGCGGCGTCGGCCTGGCCGTGCTCGACCTCGCCCGCGGGCGGGACCTTGCGCTGTACGCGACCGCCGGGAGCGACGAGAAGTGCCGGCGCCTGGAGGCCCTGGGCGTCCGCAAGGCCTTCAACTACCGCACGCAGGACTACGCCGAGGCCGCCCGGCGCGAACTGCGGGGCGGCGGCTTCCAGCTCATCCTGGACCCGCTCGGACCGGAGTCCTTCCAGAAGGGGCTGGACCTGCTCGAGCCCCTGGGCCGCCTGGTGTGCTACGGCTTCTCGAGCCTGGTGACGGGCCCCAAGCGCAAGCTCTGGCACGCGGTGACCAGCCTGCTCAAGGCGGCGAAGGTGAACCCGATCACGTTGATGAACGCGAACAAGGGCATCCACGGCCTCAACCTGGCCCAACTCTTCACCGAACGCGACCTGCACCGCCGGGCCATGTCCGAGCTGAAGGGGATGCTCGCCGAGGGGCGCATCCGCCCCACCCTGGACCGCACCTTCCCCCTGGACGCCGCCGGGGCGGCGGCGGCCCACCAGTACCTGCACGAGCGGCGCAACTTCGGCAAGGTGGTCCTGGTACGGGGGGGATGACCGGCCCCGGTCCGCGCCCCGGGTGGCCGGGCCCCCCCCGCGGGCCTCCCGGGGACGGGGGGGTGAGGGGGGTCGGCCAGGGCCAGACCGCATCGTCCGGGCCGCCCTCGGCCCTGCGGGGAATCCCGCACACCACGGGCGGGGTGGGGCAGGATTGTTCAGATCCTGCTAAGGTCGCCCGGTCGATATGGTCGAGATAGGCCCGCCGAGCCTGAAATCGCCTCACGACCCGCTGCCATGAGCACCCACCCCCCCGACGACGTGATCACCCTGCCCGAAGCCGCGCGGATGCTCGGCGTGGGCCCGACGACGCTCAAACGCTGGACCGACCAGGGGCGGGTGCCCCATACCCGCACGCCCGGCGGGCACCGCCGCTTCCTGCGCTCGGTCATCCAGGACTTCCGCTCCATGGTCGACCCGCGCGCCGGCGTGGGCCGCGGCCCCGGGGCGTTGGCGGTGCGGCTCGGCGGGCCCGCGGACTGGCTCGACCGCGCGCGTTCGCTGGCCGACTCCGACCGGCTCGAAGCGGCCCTCCTCGCGTTGCGCGCCGAGTGCCGCAACTGGGGCGAGGTGGGCGACGCCGTCATGGCCGAGTTCATCCCCGGCCTGCGCCAGCGCGTGCAGGCCCGCTACTTGAGCGAGGGCGCGCGCTGCGCCGCGACGTTGAGCGTGCAGCGGGCCGCGCTGCGTTGCGCGGGGCGCATGCGTCCGCGCACGGGCTCGCCGGTCGCCGTGGTGGCCTGCCCCGGCGGCGACGCCTGCGACGTGTTGCTCGCGCTCGCCGAGACCGTGCTGCGCGAGCGCGAGTTCAGCGTCGTGGACGTCGGCGCCACCACCCAGCCGGAGGTGCTGGCCGAGGTGATCGCCGAACAGGGCCCGCACGTGGTGGTGCTGCTCGGTGACGCGACGGCCGACCTGGCCACGCTCGCCGTGCGCCTGGGCGGCGTGGACCGCGTGGCGCAGGAGGGCGGCGCGGCGCTGTGGCTCGTGGGGCGGGCGCCCTGGCCGCGCCTGCCCTCGTCGCGGCGCCTGGACAGCCTGGCGGCGCTCTCGCTGGCCGCCCGCCGCTACCGGCCCGACGACGCCGAGGAAGCGGCCGACCAGGGCCGCCCCGGCGCCGGCTTCACCTCGTGACCTTGCCCTCGCGTTCGAGGCGCCGGGCGAGGCCTTCCGCCTGCGCCCGGGTGTTCATGTCCGGGCTGCCGTCGCGGTTGCGCGCGCCCTCCGCGTAGCCCAGCGCGGCCGCGTGGAGGTCCTCCCAGCGGCCCTGCTCGCCGTAGAGCCGCTCCAGGTTGCCCAGCGTGTCGCGGTAGCCGTGGTCGCTGAACAGCACCGCGCGGTCGTAGTACTCCTCCGCCTTCTCGAGGTCGCGGATCTCCGGGTAGAAGAAGAACATCAGGCCCGTGTCGTTGAGCACCTGCGCGGCGTCCCAGCGCGCCGTCCAGCCCCAGGTGCCGGCCTTCGCGGCGTCCCACTCGCCCACCAGGGCGCTGGCCTCCTCGTACAGGCGCACGCACTCGTCCAGGATCGGACGCCAGGCCGCGTCGTTGCGGTGCGCGCCGAACGCCTCGCGGAGGGTGAAAGCGAGGTTGTTGCGCACGGAGGCGGTGTGCGGCGCGGCGCGGAACAGCGGCGCGTAGTCCGCGATCATCTGGCGCGCGGCCTTGACGCTGGCGGCCGCGGCGCGCACGGGGTCGGGCTGGTAGCCGCTGCGCAGCAACTCCTCCCAGTGTTCGGCGGCGCCGTGGGCCGCGGGGTCCAGTTCCAGCGCCTTGGCGAAGGCCTTGAGCGCCCGGGCGTTGTCGCCGGCGGCGCGGTAGGCCTGGCCGAGGAGTTGCTGGCCGAAGGCCGGGTTGGAGTCGCTGGCCGCGAACACCTTGAAGGCGGCGATCGCCGCCGGCGCGTCGTTGGCGAGCAGCCGGTTCCACCCGAGGTAGTACTGCACCATCGGGTGCTCGGGATGGGCCGCGGCCAACTCGCGCAACTTGCGCGTCCAGGCCGGCGGGTCGTGGGCGTTCAGCGCCTCCAGGCCCCGAAGCGGCAGGTCGCTGCCGGGCATCAGGACGAGGGCCTTTTCGTAGCCGGCCGCCGCGCCGACGACGTCGCCCAGGTACTGCGCCGCGTAGGCGGCCTGCAGCCAGCCCTCGGCGCGCGCCGGGTCGCCGGCCACGCTGGCGTCGTAGGCCCCCCGCGCGCGCTCGAACAGGGAGCGGACTTCGGGGGAGAGGGGGTAGCCCCCGCCTGCGGCCAGGTGGGCGTCCCGGGCCATCAGGTACAGCGCCTGGCCCTTCCAGTAGAGCGCGTGGGCCGGCTGCGGGGGGTTCTGGCCCAGCCACGCGTCCACGACCTCGATCGCGCCGCGGAAGTCGCCCCGCTCGTAGAACGCGCGGGCCTTGCCGGCCGCGGCCTCGCCGTCCTGGGGGGCCAGGGCGAGGACCGCGTCGAAGTGGTCCTCGGCCTCGGCGTTGAGCAGGCGCTTGGCGTTGTCCTGGGTCTTGATCTGCTCGATCTCCAGGCACACCCAGCCCAGCGCGCGCCGCACGTCCAGGTCCTTGGCGTCCTTCTTGAAGTGGGGGTAGAGGGCGTCCTGGGCCACGGGGAGCAGGGCCGCGTGCCTTGCGCGCACGGCCGCGCCGGCCAGCCCGAGCGCAAGGCCCCGGTCGGTGGGCGCGCCCTTGAGCGCCTCGGCCCAGGCTTCCGCGGCCGCGCCGTGGCGTCCTTCCTTCTCCAGGGCCCGGGCCTGGTCGGCCGGCCCGGCCAGCGCCGGCGGCGCCGTCGAGACGGCGACTCCGAGCAGGGCCGCGGCGCAGAGCAGGCCGGCGGCGAGCGGGCTCCAGGCGGGGCGGAACGGGGGGCGGGCGTTCATCGCGCGTCTCCTCGGGGCTGGGGCGACGGGGGGAAGGCAAGGGGCCCGACCGCGGGGGCCGGGGAACGTCGGGGTCGGGCGGTGGGTGGGGGGCAAGGCCGGTGGGCTAACGCCGGGCGGGCGCCTCGGCCGGGGGCGGGGGCCAGGGCAGGTCCTCTTCGGCGGCCTGCTCCCGGAGGGCCTCGAGGACGCGTCCGCGCAACTCGGCCGCGTCGCGCGCGGCCACCGCGCGCTTGGCCTCGTCCGGGACGAGTTCCAGCGTGCCGTCCGGGGCGCGCCGCTCGGCCAGGAGGCCGTCGCGGGCCCGGCGGGCCACCTGCATCCAGGTCCACTCCCGGCCCGGGAGGACCTGTCCGTACAGGCGCCGCAGGTTGGGCAGGTAGGCGTCCGCGTGGCCGTACTCGGTCATCCGCAGGGCGCGTAGGTACAGCGCCTCGGCCCGCAGGGGATCGGCGGCGTCGACGAAGTAATGCAGCATCAGGCCCGCGTCGTTCACGATCCCGGCGAGGTTCCAGTCCTCCTCGGGCGGCCGCCGGCCGTCGTCCTCCTCCGGGATGCGCGCCACCGCCTCCAGGTACACCGCGACGCAGCGCGCGAGCCAGGCGCGCGCCTCGGGCGGCGCGTCGTCGCGGAGCACTTGCCGCGCCCCTTCGAGCATCTCGGTGTGGGGGGTGACCAGTTCGCGCAGCACGAAGCCCAGGTTGTTGCGCACGAAGGGGTCGTCGGGGCGGTGGGCGACCAGGGCCTCGTACAGCGCCACCGCCTCCCCGGGCGCCTCCCCGAGCCGCGCCTGGGCCAGCGCCTCCACGGCCCGCCCCACCTCCGCGTCGCCGGGGGCGCGCGCGAGCGCCGCCCGCGCGGCCTCCATGGCCGTCGGGACCTCGCCCAGCGCCCGGGCGACCTCCAGGAGGAGCAGCCAACCGGCCGCCGCGGCCGGGTCCCGGGCCAGGCGCTCGCGCGCCGTGGCCAGGGCGTCGGCGCCCGCGCCCGCGGCGACCTGCGCCCGCGCGAGCGCCGCGAGCAGTTCGGGGTCCTCCGGCGTGCGCGCGCGCAACTCCTCGAGCAGCGCGACGAGCGTCGCCGGCCCGTGGGCGTGCAGGCTGGCCAGGCCGCGCAGCACCAGCGGCGCGGCGCGCGTCCCGGGCCGCCACGCTTCGAGGTACTCGCCGCTCGCGGTCTCCGTGTCGCCCAGGCGGTGGGCGGCCCAGGCCCGGGTGAGGTGCCCCTCGCGGCGCGCGCGGCCCACGGGACCGCCGTGCAGGTCGTCCAGCGCGGCGCCGAGCAGGTCGCGGGCAAGGCCCAGCTCGGCGGCGGCCTCGGGCGTCGGCCGCCCGTCGGCCTGGGCCGGCCACGCGGCCGCGCGCTGGTAGCGCAGCCGGCCTTCGAGCAGCGCGGGGCCCGCGCCGGCCCCGTGTTCGGCCCGGTCGGCCGCCAGGCCCGCGATGGCGCCGTCCAGGTTCCCTTCGGCGGCGCGCTTGCTCGCCAGGAGCACGCTGCGCTCGGGACCGGGCGCGAGTCGCTCCGCGCAGGCCTCGGCGTCCGCCATGAGGAGCGTGATGGAGGTGCCCGAGGCGCCGGTCTCGATGCGGTGTTCGGCCAACCCGAGGTAGGCCCAGCCCAACGCCAGGGCGGCGCGCTGCTGGGCCTCGACGTTCGGTGACCCGCCGCGCTCGGCCTGCCACTCCTCGCCCAGGCTGCGCACGGTGAGCAACAGCGGCCCGGCCTTGAGCTCGCGGGCAAGGCGCGCGGCCAGCGGCAGTCCCTCGAGGTCCGCCCGCGGGCCGTCCAGCCACGCGGCGAGCCAGCGCACGGCGGTTGCGTCGTCCTCGTCGGCGAAGGCGGCCGCCGCCGCCTCGGGGCTGTGCGCGTGCGCCATGCGGGGCGGCGCCCCAAGGCACAGGGCAAGGCCGCACAGCCCGGCGCGCAACCAACCGAAACGCGCGCGCCCGTGCAGGCCGGAGGGACTCGGGGCGTGAGGCATGGGCAGTCCGAAAAGGGGCGGGAAGCGCGCAGGATACCGCTTGCGCGCCGGCCCCGTCCTGCAATGCGGGGGCCCTCTGCCCGGGGGCTCGGGGCGCGCCCGGCGTCTGCCCGCGGCGGGTCTCCCGCAGGTGACGCCGGTGGCGCGCCGGACGGTGGGCGCACCCGACGCGGCAGCGGGCGTGTATCCTTGGGGTGGCATGGCGGATCCTTCGTCGACTCCGGCCGCGGGATCCCCTCGGCGCCGGCGGGCGCGCCCGGTCCGGTCCGACGACCCGGGGCGCCCGGGCGCCCCCGGCGCCCCGCCGGCCGAACCGCGGCGCGCCGACCGCTCGGGCCTCTTCGACACCCTGGTGCGGCTCCTGCCCGACGCGGTGTTCAGCGTGCGCGCCAACGGACGCCTGGGCATGTGGAGCGCGGCGGCCGCGCGCCTCACGGGCCGCCGGCGCTGGGAGGTGCACCGCCGCGGGTTCGCCACGCTCTTCACGTCGCAACGGGCCAACGACGCGGATGAGCCCGTAGCGCGCAGATGAACACCGCTCTAGTTGAGAAGCTTGCGCGAGAGGTGGCGGACCGCGTCCTGCGCGGCGCCGCGGAGCGCGGTCTCGACCGCCTTCGACGACGTGTCGCCCCGCACGAGGATCGCGTACGCCTCGCCCTCCGTCTCGAACGACGCAAGCGGTAGCTCGCTCGCGGGCTCCGCCGCGCGGATCGGCACCTGAACATCGAGCGAGCCGACCTTCAGCTCGACGAACCCAACGATCTCGGCCTCGGATAGGGTCTGCATGTCGTTAACGTGCGCCCTCGATCCT
>JAPKHB010000380.1 GCA_026647295.1 Planctomycetota bacterium
GAGGCCCTGATCGAGAAGTGGCCCGAGCTGCGGGTGCTCCGGCTCCACCGCCTGCGCCTGCGCCCCGCGTCGGAGCGCCTGCCCCTGCTCGACGAGCTGTGCAAGGCCGCCGCGAAGGACAAGGCCAAGGACCCCGATTGGCTCGGGGGTCTTTTCCTCGAAGTGGGGCGGGCCCGGCTGGCCACGGGCGATGCGAAGGGCGCGCTGGCCGCGCTGGCCGACGCGGCCAAGGCCGACCCGCGTCCGCGCCGCGACCTCCTCCTCCTCCGGGTGGAGGCCCTGCTGGCGGTGCGCGACCTCAAGGCGGCGCGGGCGCTCGTCGAAGAGGCGCTCACCCGGGAGGCCGACGCCTGGCCGCTGATCCTCGCGCTGGCGCGCCTGGAGTTGCACGAGGGGCGCCACGCCCAGGCCGCGGAACGCGCCGCCACCGTCGTCGCGATGCGGCCGAGCTACATCGCGGCGATGCTCGTCGGCGCCGAGGCCCTGGGCCGCGCCGGCAACGCCGAGGAGTGCCAGCGCCTGCTCACCAACGCCGAGCGCGTGAACGGCGAGGCGGTGGACGTGCAGGTGGCGCTGGGCGACCTCAAGGCGCGCTTCGACACCGACGCCTACTACACCGAGGCGCTGGCCCACTACGCCCGGGCGCTGGAGAAGCAGCCGCGCAACGGCCACGCGCTGTACGGCACGGCCTGGGTACTCGAGCGCCAGAAGAAGTTCGAGGAGGCCGAGCAGAAGTACCGGGCCTACCTCGATGTGGTTCCGAACCAGCCGCTCGCCATCAACTCGGTGGGCTACTGCCTGCTGCGCCAGGGGCGCGTGTCGGAGGCGCAACGTCAGTTCCAGCGGGCCGTGGACCTGGACGAGGACTTCGTCGCCGCGCAGGCGAACCTGGGCGCGACCTACGACGCACAGGCCAAGTACGCGGAGGCCATCAAGGTCTACGAGAAGATCCTGGCCCGGAAGGACCAGCGCGAGAACCTGCGCGTGCTGATCAACTGCGCCTTCGACCACGAGGCGATGGGGGCCTATCCGAAGGCCACCAAGCTGCTCGAACAGGCGCACGAGGTCAGCCCCAAGGATCCGATGATCATGGTCTGGCTCGGCGACAACCAGTACTTCCAGAAGCGCTGGAAGGAAGCCGAGGCGTGGTACCAGAAGGCGATCGCGCTCGAGGAGGGCAACTTCTTCGCTTGGCGCGGGCTGGGCTTCACGCTGGCGCAGCGCAAACGCTGGGCCGACGCCTTGAGCGCCTTCGAGCGCGCCTCGCAGGCCCGCCCCGACGACCTGGACCTGTATCTCACCATGGGCGACATCTGCGCCGACCACCTGGACGACCCGGCCGGCGCCGTCAAGCACTACCAGACCTACATCCAGCGCGGCGGCACCGACCCGGCGATCGCGGACATCGTCCAGGAACTGCTCAAGGAGCTGGAGAAGAAGAAGCGCTGAGGCGCGGCCCGCAGGGCTGGTCAGGGGCCCCCCCCCGCCCCACAATCCCCCGGGTGAGCCGGGTCGGGTCGTCAGGAACCGCCAGCCCCGCGGCGCTGCGCCGGGCCTACGGGCTGCCCGACTCGATCGGGCTCGTGGCCGACGCGCGCCAGGTGCTCGCCTGGGCGGCCGGCTACGAGCGGGCCGTGCGGGCGGCGCTGGCGGGGGCCGACCTTGCGCCCACCGACCACGACGGCCGGGGGCGTCTGCAGCGCCTGGCGGGCCCCACGGGCCCGCTCTTGGTGCGCGAGTACCACAAGGGCGGGCTCCTGCGCGCGGTGCGGCTCGGGGGCTTTCTCGGACGCCTGCGCCCACTGGACGAACTGGTGCTCACCCGCCGCCTGCACTCCGTCGGCGTGCCCGTGCCCGAAGCCGTGGGCTGCGCGGTGCGCCGGGGCCCCCTGGGCTGGCGCGGTGCGCTGCTCACCGGCGAGGTGGCCGGCGCGGTGGACCTGCTCGCCTGGCTCTACGGGGCCCCGACCCCGGCGGCGCCGCCGGGACTCCGGGCCCCGCCGCCGGCCGTCGTCCTGGAGCGCGCGGGGCGGGCGGTGCGCCGGCTGCACGACGCGGGCGTGTGGCACGCCGACCTGCACCCGAAGAACCTGCTGCTCACCCCGGGGGGGCGGGTCCTGGTGCTCGACCTGGACAAGGCCCGCGACCGGGGCGCGCCGCTGGGGCCCGAGGAGCGGCTGGCCAACCTGGCCCGGCTGGGACGCAGCCTGGAGAAGCACCGCCTCAAGGGCCTGCCCACCGGCCGCCGCGTCGCCCTGCGCTTCCTGGCGGGCTACGCGGGGGACCGGCGCGCGGCGGCGGCCTGGCTCGAGCGCCTGGGCCCGCGCATCCGCCGCGGGCTGTGGTGGCGGCGCCTGGCCTGGCGCCTCCTGGGCCAGGCGCGGCCGGCGCGGGCGGCGTTCGCCCCGGGGGGTGGTCCGTGAGCGGGACGCTGCCGCTTTCGGCCTGCGTGATCGCCAAGGACGAAGGCGATCGCATCGAGGCGTGCCTGCGCAGCGTCGCCTTCTGCGCGGAGGTCCTGGTGCTGGACTCGGGCAGCGCCGACGACACGGTCGCGCGGGCCCGGGCGCTGGGCGCGCGGGTGATCGAGACCGACTGGCCGGGCTGGGTGAGGCAGAAGAACCGCGCGGTCGAGGCGGCGCGCCACGACTGGATCCTCGCGCTGGACGCCGACGAGCGCGTGGACCCCGCGCTGCGCGCCGCGATCGAGGCGCTCGTGAACGGCGGGACGTTGGGCGCGCCGGGGGCGCCGGTGGCCTACGAGATGACGCGCAAGGTGCACTACCTGGGGCGCTGGATCCGCCACGGCGGCTGGTACCCCGAGTGGCGCGTGCGGCTCTTCGACCGGCGCCACGCGGCGTGGGGCGGGCGCGACCCGCACGACCGCGTCGAGGTGCGCGGCGCCGTCGGGCGCCTGGGCGCGGGCCACCTGGAGCACTACACGTACCGGTCGATGACCGACCACCTGCGCCAGATGATCCGCTTCTCGGAGGCCGCCGCCGAGGAGCTGTACCGCGCCGGGCGGCGGCGCGCCCTGTGGCCGATGCTCGTGCGCCCGCCCTTTCGCTTCCTGCGCATGTACCTGCTGCGCCGGGGGTTCCTGGACGGCCAGGCCGGCCTGGTGTTGGCGATGCTGGCGGCGACGTCGGTGTTCCTCAAGTACGCCCGGCTGTGGGACCGCGTCCGCCGCGCGCGCGAGGACGGCGCGTGACGCCCGCCGGGGCGTCGGCGTTCCGGGCCGCGGGCTACGCGGGTGAGGTCGCGCCCGGCGGGC